>JAHJMN010000086.1 GCA_018821305.1 Myxococcota bacterium | reverse complement strand
CTCATTTTCCGATGTTTCTTTTTTGGGTGGGCAGATCGAATTCCGAATCGCGTAATTCCGTGTTTTATGATCCGTTCATTTAAGATCGATGTTTAGATTCGGGGGGGAGATGTCATTCAGGCTGATGTGATTACCCTCTTCGCATTTCGCGTTGCGAAATTGCCGTACCCGCCACCCACCAGGGATTTTCGATACCTCCGGTATCTTTAATCCCTTCGCTTACACCGTTTTTCGCAGAAAAACGGTGAATATGTGTGAGCCAGGCTTTGGCTCATTTTCCGATGTTTCTTTTTTTGGTAGGCAGGTTGCATTCAGGTTTGTGTAATTCCGTTCTATTTTTATCCGTTCATTCACCGTCGACGTTTTAATTACCGGGTTGATGTCATTCATGTCTATGATCCCCTCAGGTTCACCGTCGACTAATGGATTCACTTGTGAGCATTAACGATGATGTGATTTCAAAACGTCGGAAATTCCGCGTTCGTCAGAACGCCTTTGTTTAGCCCAGTGCTTCAGCTCTGGGATCTGGCGTTCATATTCCTTTCCTTTTCCCCTTTTGTTGTGCCGCCGCAGGCGGCGCAACAAAAGGGGAAAAGGATTCGTGCGTTTTCCTACCCGGCTCTTATGAACCGGGCTGGAAAGCTGTCGCCCATTGGGCTCATAATCACTGCACCCACTCCCTGCCATCATGAAAATTGTATACACTGTGCTTAATCCCGTAAAAGCCGGGCGGCCGGAAATTTTTCAAAAAAAATGTCGATGCTCCACAACTTTCGGGGGGAGGTGGCGATAATGGTGTATGTTACCTCGTTTTATTAATCCCGGAAGTGTTATTTTTGCTACTCGACGTACAAGTGAGAGGCGTTATTTCTTCAGACCTGACAAAGTTACTAATCAGGGGATCCTTTATTGTTTGGGTTTGGCTCTACAGAATTGTCCCGGCATCCGGTTGTTTGTTGCGATGTTCATGAGTAATCACTCTCATCTTGTTTACGAGGACGAAAACGGTGAGGCTCCTAAATTTACCATGGAGCTTAATCGTAACATTGCCAAGTTTATGAATTGTCACCTCAAGCGGAAGGAGAATGTCTGGAGCAACGACAAGGCAAGTTTGCCTGAACTCGGGGATTCAAACGATACCATAATGAAAATCGTTTACACTGTCCTTAATCCAGTAAAAGCCGGGCTTGTGCCTCTTCCCACGAGATGGCCGGGAGTGAAGCTCCTTCCTACTGACATCGACAAGGAAATCGTTGTTGAGAGGCCAGAGAAGTTCTTCCGGAAGAAAAACAGCAAGTTGCCTGAGAAAGTAACTATCAAACTTTGTGTTCCAAAGGACTATGGAAACACTGTGGAAGGAAAATACAACTACCTTGCAAAGTACAAAGAGCGTCTGGATTCAGAGCTTGCAATCATTATGGCAGAACGAAAACCCGGAGATCGCTGGCTGGGAGTCGAGAAGATAAAGAAAGTGAGTCCCTTCTCCAGTCCTAAAACTGACAGTCCACTCTGGCGTCTGAAGCCTAACTTTCTGTCAGCAGAAAAACCAAAACGCATCGAGATGTGGAAGAAGTGGAAGTCCTTCCAAATCTACTACCGCATAGCCTTCGATGAATTCCGCAACGGAAACCGTGATGTAGAGTTCCCTCTCGGTACCTACAAGATGCGCCTTCAGCAGAACGTCCGTGTCACTCTCGAGCACGTCATCTACGAAATATCCCCACCCTTCGAGTAGAATCCAGAAGCACCAGTGACAACCTGAAAACCGATAAAAAGACGGACAGGTGTATCTAAAGCCTCGAATTCAGAGGATTAGAGGCAATTTTCAGCCCATCATAAACGATAAAATCCAGAGAAAACCACCCAAAGCCAAAATCCTTAAAACCCTACCCAGACCACAGAATTTCAATATAAAAAATCAACCCGGGAATATAAAAAATCAACCCGGGTGGGGGATTTCTCCGGGGGGATTTCTCCGTGTCACTCTCGAGCACGTCCTATATTTTTCTGAATTTTCGTTTTCTTTATTATATAGTTTAATTTTATTAGTAATTTTATCTAGAAACATATGATTAGGGTTTTGTTGAAAAAGTCCAATAAACAATGCTCCAATAATCGTATTTATGCTCATGTACCCTTTTCCAGTATAATATTTAATTTTCGCGTATTTTTTATATTGAGAACGCAAATAAAGCATAAAACTCTGACAATCTAGTTTATATAAAATACTAAAATATATCTTGGAACCATTTTTTAAACGATAAGGTTGACTCCAACCAAAATTTTTAACTACTTTTTCTAATTTTTCATTTCTAAATATTAATTTAAGTTGAAAAATTTTTATATCATTAACTTTAATTGAAGTCCTCATAGCAACTCCATCCATCTTTACAGCATTCATATATTTTTTACCATTATGAGTGAAAGTTGTTCCATTTACAACAGCCAGCGTCTTCTTAAACCCATCAGGATCCACGAACTTCCACGGATTATTGCTCGCGTACTCATAGAGATTCTGCTGGCGTTCTGCATTCTTCGCCGTGCTCACCAGATACAGCGGGTCGGGGCTCAGCCACCTCCCCAGTTGTGGGTTGTACCACCTTGCTCCGAAGTACATGATGCCGAGGTCGACTTCGAGCTCTTTGCCTGTGAAGCCGTAGGGATCACGGAAGCCGGTCTCGCTCTTTTCTTCTAGAGTGCTCTCGCGAAGCGAAGCACTCGGGACGGTGCCGTAGGGTAGATACAGGGTAATGGTTTCTGCCTGACCTTCGGAATCGCCGTCTTTTGTAATGCAGCCTGTTGTACCGAGGTGGTCAGGATGCATCCAGCGACGGGTGGTGGTTGTGCCGGAAATATCGAGTCTTGCAAGACGGCTGCCGTCGAGAACGATTTTCGAAGAAAAACGTTCACCCGGCGGCAGGCTTTTTTTCGCAGAAAAAACGCTGAGAGCCAAAAACTTCCTTACGAAGATGTAGCGCACAAGGTTATAGGATGTTCCGTTCCATCGTTCTTCTCGAACGATTTTCGAAGAAAAACGTTCACTCGGCGGCAAGCTTTTTTTCGCAGAAAAAACGCTGAGAGCCAAAAACTTCCTTATAACTGCTTCGTTTATGTACAGAGTGTGCTCGGTTACAGAGTCTTTTTCTTCGACTTTTCCAACGCGGACTGAGCCGTACAGGTCGATTTTCGAAGAAAAACGACCAGGCGGCAGACATCTTTTCCGAAGGAAAAGTGTTGAGAGCAAATAGAAGTAGGTTGCATCATAGTCGGGGGTGCCTGACGGGCCACCGGTGCGGGAGGCCTGCTTGAGGCGGTTGAATTCATCCCACTCGTAGTTGTAGTCAGTGATTTCACCGGACTTGTTTATTGTGAGGGTTGTCATGTTACCAGCGCCATCATATCCGATAGCGATCGTGTTGCCAGCACCGTCCCCGGCAGAGGACATGGCATCAGGGCCAGCGGTTCCGCTGCCGTAAGTGGCGGTGCCAAACCAGGTTTTGTAGAACTCGTCAGGTGGGTTGTCCACGGGGACAGAATCTTTATCGAGGTGGCGGGTGGTTATCTTTTTAACCAGATTGCCAAGGATATCATAATCGTATTCCATATAGTGGAACATGCGCCCGTCATAGAGTTTGCCGGGCTCCGAGTAGGTGTATGATGTACTCAGAAGCTGGTTGAAACAATCATAAGTCATGGCGATGTTGAAGATACGATCGGGCTCGCTGTCTATCCACAGGGGATTTGTGCGGTTATCGATGATTTCGCCCTTTATTTTATTTTCAGGATAAAAACCACCTGCTGCGCTGCAGTGGTTTGATTCCAGAACTGATAAAGTGGATGCTCGTCTCATGGCGTTATTGCTAAAATATTCGAGAAACGCACTTTGATCAAGTCTGAAAATTGAGGAAAATAATCGATGGTCAATTTCCTCATGGGAACTGCTTAATTTGTTACCTGAATGGGCCGCCATTACATGGTTGTTGCTTTTGAGGGCTGGAATCCAGGGGTTCGGATGCTTCGCATTCCTCACCCACTGGCTATTTCAAGATAAGGAAAGTTTTGTCTAGACCCAATGCTGTTCGGTTAAGGCGTATTAGTTGATATTGTTAACAAAAATAAGTTACATCTTTTCGAGGGGAAAGATGGGGCGGATATCCACGGGGATTTCTTTCAGGCGTTCGAGGGTTTTGCGCAGGAGGGGAGATACTTTGCCCCATTTGTCGATGAATTCGGCAGCTTTGTTGTAGTTGCCCGAAATGTAGATGTCGAGAATTTCCTTTGTGAAAAGGCGGGCGGCGGCACTCATTTTGCGGAAGTCGATTTTGAATGTCTGGGTCGCATTATCGAAGGTGACTGCTCCAGCTTTGACAAACCAGTTGAAAGCCATGAGGTTTGCCTTCCCGTGGGCTTCGGCGGTTCCGAATCGAACGGAGCGGAAAATGGAAGCGACGAAGGTGGCGTAGGATTGCTCGATGGCCTGGGCAGGGAAGACTTTCTTCTGTACAAGATATTCAACGCCTAAAAGGCCCCCGATGTCAGCTTTTGCTTCCTCAAGGGCGGAGTAGTGGTCCTTTAAAATGCGCCTGATATCTTGAGGTTTACCGTCAACAAGGGCGGAATTGGGGCCCAGAGAATGCGTGACTTCATGCACGAGGGTGTGATTAAAGAAAGAATCGAAATTCACACGGGAAACAACATCTTTATGAATGAGCATATCCGATATGGGTTTTAAAATGCGGTCGAATTTGGCGTGGGCTACGTTCTTTAAGAGCACAATCTTGAACCCTTTTTTCCGGCGCACTTCCTGATCGTTGGGAAGCACGAAGGCCAGAGTCTGAACTCCCGCTTTGGTATCCCCGGCGCTGTAAAGAAGATTCACAACTTTCAGCGGCCTTGAGGCACCCTTGCCCCCGGCGTGTTTCTGGTCATAGGGCAGGTTTTTATCCATCTGAACCGTGTGTTTCTTTATGGTATCGAGGCTCGCCGTGGATTTTTTATCAACAAGGGAAAGAAAGGATGTAAAAGAAGCTTTGTAACCCATGAGTCCATCTTCATAAACCTCATAGGGGCCGATTACGAAGTCGATATCTCCCGCAAGATCCACCCAGTTTTCGTCACTCAAACGGTAGTTATTATCACGGAAGGCTTTTGCCCGATTTGTGAGAAACGCGGCCAGTGTTACATCGGATGTCATTTTCGCCGCCGAGTCCAGTAAATCCGCCGCCCGGGAAAGCTTTTCGAAGTAGACTCTGGAATAGGGCGTTGCGACGTACTTACCGTTGATACGGTCAACCACGGTGTATTCACTTTTCAGTGCTCCCAGTTCCTCGGATAACGTTGTGCGGATTTTAGCGTCTTTTTCGTTTTTAATTCCCTGTTCAAGGGACGCGATATGAAGTTTGAATTGCTTACTTGTAAGTTTGGGATCATAAAACCCCGCGCCGGATTTTTTCCTTGCGGTACCGTAAAAAGGTTTGTGATGGTTCAGTCGATCCCACGGGCCTGCCATGAGGTCGAAAAGTTCAAGGACAAGGGCCATCTTTGGATCCGTTGCTGCCTTTTCAGCGATTTCCTTCCGGACGGAAGGATTGTCGCGGCTAACCTGAATTAAAAACAGCTCATCCATGATTTTCGCCGCTTCCATGAGTTTTTTAAGCACGGGTTTTGCATCTTCTTTAAGGTCGGCCTTCTCGAAAGGAAGTTCCACTTTAACGAATCGTTCAAGCAGCTTTTTAAGATCTTCCATGGCAAGCTCACTTCCTGATTTTACTTCTTTTTTCACTTCCACTTTGGCAACGGGGGCCTGAATCTTCGTATCCGGCGTCTTTGCAGGAGGAAGATCTTCTACCTTTTCTTTTTTTCTTTTCTCCGGCCCGCCACAGGAAACAATCAATGCCAACAAAACAAACAGAATATTTTTCATGAAAACCTCCCCGGTTCATACTTCATGAACCAGTACCCCGAACCTACAGCCCAAATGGTTTTTTTTCAATAAGTGTGTTTTCGCGAAGCGATAACACACCCTTCTGGTGTAGCGTTATTTTGCGAAGTATGCACTCGTGGTAATACGATAGTAATTTAAAGAAACACTTCAGGAAAGAGACCCTGATTGTCCTGTTCCTGCAACTGATTACCTGTATCCCTGAAATTTTTTAACAGGCAGTCAGGCAAACAGAGAACAGGAACAGCAGTAGGTCGTAAACATGTTCCGCTCACTTTCAGTTTTCGATCCTCTTACTCCGAAACTTGCTTAGTTTGTGCAGGACATCAAGGGCTTTTTTTGTTTTCGACTCTGTTATGGTCTTCCAGACTTCGTGGAACTTTTCGTAGCGTTCTGCGAGAAACAGCGCTTTGAGGTAGCGGATTTGAAGTTCCTTGCGGAAAAGGCCGTGGGGAAGAGACTGCGGGTTTATCTTCGAGTAAAGATCTGCGGCTTTTGTGAAATCGTCTTTTATAAGGGCGGATGAGCCTGCGAGGTACAGTGCCAGGGGCCACCTTTCGGCAAGTTGTTCAAGTTTCATCCATGCATTTTCATCCGTTGAGCGGAATATTTCAATGACTTCCGACCGGGTTTCCTTATCAAGATCGCACATAGAATCAAGCATGAGGGCCATACGTTTCATGCCTTCGTTTAAATCTTCTTCAAGGAGGTTTGTCAGTATGGACTTGGCCGCTGGAAAGTCCCCCTTCATTATTGTGTTTTCTGCTTGAAAAAGTAGTACTGCCTGAACGTAATCAGCACCCTGACCTCCCATGGCCTTTGATTCTTTTAAAGCGGAGGAAGTCATTTTATCGATGGTATCAAAATACTTGAGTTCCCGGGCGATTTTCAGAACATGAAGTTTAATATCCGGGTTTGCACTGTCCCAGCGGCAAGCTTGCTGCGCATGTTTGTAAGCGGCTTTAAAGTTTCCGGTGTTTATATGGTGGCGGCTTTTGCTCATTTCACGGGCTACCTGATGCACACATCGGATGCGATGGATTGAGCGACGGGACATGGATTTGCGCAGGTTTGCAACTTCATCTTCCGGGGCTTTTTCCGACTGCAGGAAGATTTCAAAGGCATCTGATGCCGCTTTGAATGAGGTACCGAAGGCATCGGTGAAGGATTTTCCTTTGTGCCAGGCAAAAACACCTTCGGGGGAGTAGTTGTCGTACAGCCAGCGGGTAAAGGAACCGGCAATGGTATAGGCGATGGTGGAGGGAAAAGCATAGAAATTGCCGTGGAAAATGTCTTCGGCAGAGGTTTTGTTGCCCAGAGCCCGAATAATGCGTGCTCGTTGATAGAAATCTACACCATCCAGTTCAAAGGCAGCAGCAACAGCGATACCCTCGATTTTTGCTATATCGGGGATGGGAATAAACGAAAGGACAGGCAACGGTTTTGCTGCGGCTTTAAAAAAGGCGTTTGAGTATTCCCCGGCGAGAATGTGGGCCAGTTCATGGCGCATGGAATGGTGGGGAATATCGTCAGCAGTAATGAATATTTCGCGCAAGTTGGGTTTTGCTACTTCCACATGCATTGCTCCGAAAAGCCTGCGTTTTTGCATGCGGTCCTTAAAGAGGAAGATGCGCACGGGAACGCGCCTTTTAAGTTTGAAAAAGGCGTGGAGTTCTTCGAGTTCCAGATCAACTTGAGCGGCGTAGAAGTTAACTTTCCACTTTGGGATATCTTTTGAGTAATTCAAAGTGAAGTCTTTGCCTTCATGAGTTCCGCCTAAAAGCCGGATGATGTCGCTGCGGTACATGCGATAGCCTGTATGGGCCGTAGTAATAGCGAATGCAAGGGCTGAAAGGGTGCAGATAGCACATACAATATAAAATAAGCGGCTTTTTCGCACAGACCAAGATTTAATCAGGATAACTGCGTGCACAAAGAGCAGACCCCCAAGGAGATCCGCTGTGCGTGACCAGTAGAAAGCTGGTGTTATTTCAATAAGTTGGTCGTAAAACGCCCCGGAGAAGAAACCATAAAATGGATTATAGAAGAAGATGGGAGGATGGAAGAAAAACCGGACGAGATCCCCGACAATGAATGCAATGAAAATGGAAACGGCAAGTAAGATACCCTTCCAGCGGGCTTTAAACAGAAGACCGGCACCATAACCCGTTACAGAAGAGACAACGGCGGAAAGAACCGTGTACATGAGAAAGAAATGAAGTCCATCGGAAAGACTGCACTGACGCGACACAACAGCGGAGAGAAAACCGATGAGAAAGACCGGGGCAATCAGCACAAGGGCGGCAATTACTGCCGGGAAAACACCACCTTCGGGGGATTCTCCGATTTCTTCAAACTTCTGGGCAAGCAAGCTTGAAACAACAAGTAAAAGGATGGAAGACGAAAAAGCTGTTACGATGGAGCTTTCGTAATCCATCATATTGAAAAGGGGCATGGTCGTGAGGATGACGGCAACAATTATATTTATTACTGCAGCTATCCGGAAAGTCCAACTACCCAGCAGAGATCTGATAATGTCTTTAAAAACCGCGTTCATGAACACAAAATACACTGAAATAAGGAAGAATTGAAGAAATAAGAATTGAAGGATGTCAAGGTTAAAGCAAAGCGCAAGATAGTAGATCCGGAGGATTTTCGGAAACAAGCTTGATTTCGGTCTAAAAAATCGACATTGAATTGAAAATGTCAGGAACGCAGGTACTTCAAAATTTCACTAACCGATCAGCATTGAATTTAAACCCAATACTGTTCGGATATGGTTGTATCAGGCCGCTTGCGGAGTAAAACCATCGTATTACTCCCTATCTTTTTTCCTCAAGATAATCTTATTTGCGTCGATAACTTCTCCTGCAGTCAAAATAACTGTTTTCATAACAAGGAGAAGTACAATGAAGTTGACGAGAATTCTGCTGATATCTCTGGTTGTTTTCGGGGCTGTGGCCTGCGATGATGACTCATCCGAAAACAACTCAAACAACACCAATGTCACCTGTCAAGGGGATGCCCCCTTAGCGAATGTTCAGGATGGCGTGTGCGAAGGAGCCCTGAAAGTTTGCGAAAATGGTCAGTGGGTCGAACCGGATTATGCGGCTATCGAAGGACACGAAGCTACGGAATCTTCCTGTGATGGTCTTGATAACAACTGCGACGGACAGATCGATGAAGGCATGCTTAACACCTACTATGCCGACGCGGATGATGACGGCTACGGCGATCCTGATACATCAGTCGAAGCCTGCAGCCTTCCCGAAGGGTACGTTGTCAACTCCGATGACTGCAACGATGAAAATGAGTTCATCAATCCGGACGCGGTGGAGCTCTGCGATGAAGTAGATAACGACTGTGATGGTGTTGTTGACGCAGGGGACTGCGACGATAATGCAGCGTGCTCTGACTCCGAAGGTCAGGCCCAGTGTATATGCAACGAAGGCTTCGCCGGAGACGGAATGACGTGTACAGATGTGAATGAATGTGCCGAAGGAACGCACAACTGTAATGCCAACGCCATTTGTACCAATATCGACGGCGGTTTCACCTGCGCCTGCGCCCCGGGTTATGAAGGGGATGGCGTAACGTCCTGCACCGATATAGATGAATGCACCGCTGGTACTGCGGGCTGCGATGCCAACTCAACATGTACAAATACCGATGGTTCTTACACATGTTCCTGCAATCCTGGTTACAACTGGGATGGAACGGTCTGCGCCGATATCAATGAATGCGCAGGTTTCACGGACAACTGTCATGTGAATGCCACCTGTACAAACACCGACGGTGGGTTCACCTGCACCTGCAACTCAGGATTCTCTGGAGACGGCGTCACCTGCTCTGACATCGACGAATGCAGCATGGGAACTGCAAACTGCGATTCCAATGCTACCTGCACCAATACAGTTGGATCATATACATGCTCCTGTAACCCGGGATATGTATGGGATGGCACTTCCTGTGCTGACATCAACGAATGTACCACTGGTGCTGCAAACTGCCACGCTAACGCTACATGTACAAACACCGCTGGGTCTTTCGCCTGTGCTTGCAACTCCGGTTACTCCGGAGACGGCGTTTCATGCTCCGACATCGACGAATGTACCGCGGGAACTGCTAATTGCAGCGCTAACGCTTCATGTACAAACACCGCTGGGTCTTTCGCCTGCGCTTGTAACTCCGGTTATTCCGGAGATGGCGTTTCATGCTCCGACATCGACGAATGTACCGCGGGTTCTGACAACTGCCATGCTAACGCTACATGTACAAACACCGCTGGGTCTTTCTCCTGCGCTTGCAACTCCGGTTATTCCGGAGACGGCGTTTCATGCTCCGACATCGACGAATGTACTTCTGGCACTGATAACTGCCATGCTAATGCTACCTGCTCTAACACCGCAGGGTCTTTCTCCTGCGCTTGCAACTCCGGTTATTCCGGAGATGGCG
>JAHJMN010000085.1 GCA_018821305.1 Myxococcota bacterium | reverse complement strand
TTCGTGTCCTGAAATTCAATTTTTATCAAAATTGAGCATGTTTACGAAAACATGCTATTCAGAACACTACAATAATTTCAAGGTCTTCGTTGTTACTGTCCTGAGCAAAAAATCGGCGAAAAATTTGATTTATTGTATTACAGGACAGTAATTAATTATTTGAGGGTTTTCAGGTTATCGAGGCGTTTGCGGATGCTTTCGGCGTGCTGCTGGTCATCCCAGGCGGGATCGCGTAAGTCTTTCCATATTTTACAGGGAACATCGCCACACTTTCCACAATCATCTACGTTTTTGACAGTTGAAACACAACTGTAAATTGGACATACATCTGTATTCAGATGGGTGGTCCAGAAAACCTTTCCCTTTATGGCATTACAACCTGCACAGGTTTGGTTTTTGAAAAATTCACATTCACTGCAATCAACTCCGCATACCGATAATTCCATATTATTGCCTCCATTGTTTGAGCAAACTGGTGCTCATGATCTGTTTGCATTTAAACCCGAAAACTTCGGGCTTAAATGATTTATAACCTAACATATATAAGGTGTAAACCTTTTTTTGGAGAAGATGTTTTCTCAAAATTTCAGATAACCAGGTAAGCAGTAGCAGCAACAGGAAAACAGGGGGCTCTTTCCTGAAGCATTTCTTTAAAACGAGTCACAATCGTATTACTCAGGAAGCGGTATAGTCATGAACAGTTTTTGTATAGTTCACCAGCCGTAAAGGACACACTGGAGTGTGTAGGGCTCGGTTTCAGAAAGGGGAATTTCTTCGATGGCGTCTCCTAAACGGTTTCCACTTGCGAAACCTGTAACATCATCAAAACGGTATGACCAGCAATACCTGAGGTCAGGGTATTCATCGGAAAATGTCACAAGATTATCAATCAGTATGACGTTCACGAATTTGCTGAACGCCATAAAGTACCCGAGGAATTGATTCCGACGTACATCCGCCTGGGAGCTTTTATACATGTACATTCCACAATTATTACAGATATTATCGTGAACGTAGGTTGCCCGATTGTGCCCTTTGTCACCACCGCCGGAGTACTGTATAAAACCCAGACGACCGTTTACCGAACCTGAAATCATTGAGATTGTATTTCTTGCAATTATGCTGTGGGTTTTATGCCAGGTTACCAAAGGACCATCGACATAAGTGCTGCCTTCACCCTGCTCCATTACATTATCGAGAATATAAACGTTTTCGCCAGTGGCATTAACAATATCCCCACCTGTATTGTGATGAAAACTGTTATTTTGTATCAGAATATCTTTATCCAGGCGACCGGGACCCTCGATATCTATACCGAACTGTGGTGCTGTACCATTAATGTGGTGAATAGTATTATCAGTTACCGCAATCCTCACGCCACCCACAATAGAAATTCCCTGCCTTCGATTATTGTAAATATCACAGGAAACAATAGTAATGTCCGTTGAATCAAGCACGAGGGAACCGTCCCCGGTCAAATCCCGGACTTCCATATTGTCAATGAGCACGTTGTTGTTTTCCCACACACAAATTCCATGCCCTTCATCATGAGCAGTACCACCGTCAGATCTC
This sequence comes from Myxococcota bacterium, assembly GCA_018821305.1. Classification (GTDB taxonomy): domain Bacteria; phylum Myxococcota_A; class Polyangia; order HGW-17; family HGW-17; genus JAHJMN01. The sequence continues at coordinate 62,290 of JAHJMN010000085.1, read as the reverse complement.
GGTGTAAACACATGGGTATCGCGATCTCCGGTAATAATGCCATTACGGACGATAATGTTGTCACCATTCAGGCGCAGCACGCAATAGTTCCATTTGTCGTTTGTATCCATTATTATTTCGGCACCTTCACTGAATACAAACTCTGTATTTCCATAAATTTCAATTCCACCTTGATAATTGTCGTTTACATCTTTACTTACCAGGTATTGGCCCTGGGGCAAAACTACGCGGGAATAGCCTTCATTGTGTGCCCAATCAATAGCGGCCTGCAAGTTGGTAGTCGTCGTTGCGAAATCAGTGCCATCGGAAGGAATTTCCCATCTCTCGAGTTCAATAACGTATTCATCAATATCAGTTATAACGGGAATTCGAACTTCGAATCCAGGTTTGGGTAAACCGTTTTCATCAAGGTCTTCTTCATCTGGTTCATAAATGACAGATGATTTAGTAGATTTATCATCTGAACAGGATATACATGATAAGACAAATAAAAACAGTAGATAATAAGTAATATTTTTCAAAGAATGTCTCCTCCATATTCTTTCCACAGTGTGCATAATTTCCGATATCCAGTCCACCACTTAATTCGTTCGTGTCCTGAAAATTAAAATGGCGAATGCGAAAATGGAAATTAGACCGCTTGCGGATTAAAAGGATCGAAATTGGGAAAATGAATTAAAAATTACATTCTTTTTAATTATTATTGATATTGAATGTTTAACCGCTGATCCTGAACCTGTTTTCCTGACTTCCTGTATACCTGTTTAAAATTTCAGGTAACCAGGTAAGCAGTAGCAGCAACAGGAAAACAGGTAGGCAATTTCGCGCAGCGGAATGCCATAGAGGGGGCTCTTTCCTGAAGCATTTCTTTAAAACGAGTCACAATCGTATTACTCCGCAAGCGGTCTAGAATTGGAGTATAGTGTTAGAGTTTAAATGTTTATTGTAAATAAGCTTTTATTGAAATATATTTCAGTTAGAATCTTGAATTTCTATCATGGTACAGAAGTGTTTCTCTGAAGTATGCCTATAAGCTGTTTCCTTGTACTTGACCTTTACTTGGAGTAAGACGATAAAGAAAATTATCTTTTCAGGTGTAATCTTTGTGAGTACTTTCCTCTTTGTTGCCTGCGATGATGATGGACCACCGAAGGACTGTGAAAAATTCACTACTGAGAGCAGCTGCCTTGATGCCGGATGCGGTGCCTGGATTCGGGTAGCTGGAAATGCTACACTGGATGGAACGGTTTGCACAAACTTTGAGTCCGTGTATACATACCTCTGTGTAGCTTCAATGGAAGATGACAATACCAAACCATCCAGTTACATCTGGGTAAGAGATACGGCCACCGGAAGAGAGGGAATCAGACTTGAGTCAAATCTGAGTGATCTTGCAGGATGGACAATGTGTGATATGTCAGGTGAAAATGACCGTCTTCTCCGCCTCCAATGCGTCTGTCCGGACTTTGATCCTGCTGTATGTGATACTTTCACCAACCAAGAAGACTGTTTTGCATACGGTTGTTCTGATTTTTTACCCGACGAGCCAAGAGCTTCATATGCTGATGGTGTGTGCACCGAATTCGATGAAGGTGTTTCGGCGCCTTTGTGTTTGATGCTGCTGAATGGCAGTGGGGGACAAATAGATTCCGGCTTCTATCGTTCCACAGTTGACGGAACGGAAATGGTGGTTCTTGACTTTGAGGGAGATTACTACGGCTGGAGCATGTGTCCCCATATGGGGTGGACTGAAGACTGTATCTGCCATTAGACACAATGCTGATCGGTTAAGGCGTATTAGTTGATATTGTTAACAAAAATAATAATAATAAGTAATAGTAAAAATATTCAGGGAGTCAGAAACAGGAGCAGAATCAGGATACAGGGTCTTGTTCCTGAAGGTGTATATGCAAATACTGAATTGAAATCGATCTTGACCGCTTACGAAAGCGGTCTTTATGCCACAAAAACGCACACCTTCAAAGTAAACGCCCTGTTCCTGATCCCTGTTTTCCTGAATTCCTGCCTGCCTGAAATTATTATACAAGATTGTATTTATTAATTAATTCACTCGGAAGTTCGCTAACCGATCAGCATTGCCATTAGACACAATACTGTTGGGGTTAAGTTAAACTGACGAACTATTTGAATTCTTTTACAGATTCTTTTTTACGGTCGCGAAGGGCTTTGAGATCGTTAAGTGTTTTTTCATCAGCACCAGAAGTCTCAAATTCTGTGATAATTCGATCCAGTTCGCTTACATCAGTAGTGATTCTACTGGCAACAGCTTTATATGCTGTGGAGAATTTTTCATAAAAATCCTGAAGTTGGTCGCCTTTACGAAGTGGCCAGATCGGAGTAAAGTTGGCATCTTCCATTTTTTTAAGATAAAGACTGACTTTGAACAACGGCCCAGCAACTTTGTGAGTAAGCACAATTGTATAAAGGAAGATGACAACTATGAAGATTATTGAAAAGATAATTATTCCAAAGAGAATACGGCGATTGTTGATTCTGCGAACTTCAAGGGCACGGGATTTATCTTTCTGAAGTTTTTCCAAAGCAACTTTAAGTTGACTTTCTTTCTGCTTGATACCGTTGGCGATTTCAGACTTCAGAATTCCCTTGTCTTTATCTATTCGCTTAGCCATTTCTGCAATGGCTTTTTTATCATCTTCTTTTATTCTCTTCAGATTGTCCTCAGCCATTATTTTGAGATCTTCCACAGTCATCATTAGTTTCAGAATTTCTGTGGCAACTTTGGTTTTGTTTTCAAAAACTTTTTTAGTTTCCTCAGATTGACTTGAAAAAACCGACTCCGTCTTGTTTGATGCTTCTTTGAAAACTTTGATAGTATCATTGGATTGCGATTGGAAAATGCCAATGTTTTCATTGGCTTGACGTTCCTGCATCATTGAGGAATCACGTACCTGTTTGAACATCAGGTATCCCATGAGACCCGAAAGAATAATGGCAATAAACGCCATGATGAGAGCATAGGTCAACTGGAATTCTTTATCGAGAAGATAATTTTTTAGATGTCGCTTTGGTTTTGCTGGAGCGTTCATTTTAACCTCAATATCACAACTGGTTTGCAAGAAATCGTTTAACGTTAGGAACTACCGCAGGAACAGCAGCTTCAAAACACTGCTGAATCGTTGACGTATCAAGATTTCCTGTCAGCGCTGCATTTGCACTTGTCATCATTTTTATGGCTTTTCTTGGGTAAGTTGTCAAAAAAACCTTAAGTTGACAACTGAGTTCACCTCCTGAATGCGATATAATAAGAGTGCCATCAAGCATGAAGCCCTTCATTTTTTTGCTTTTTAGCTCTTTGTCAGAAGGTTTTTTGCACTTTGGCCACCGGGGACTGATATATGAAACTTTTTCAAATTCTGAAGTAAATTGACTTCTAAGGGACTCCAGAATTTTTGCCTGAGAGCTTTTATACCCGGACACACTGAATGACCCAATATTGAGGTAAATCTGTTTTCCTTTTAATTCAACAGGAGGACAATCGTTTTCGAGCAATTTTATGGCATCTTTTGCCATTTTGCGCACGTAACTGTTACCTTTTTTAGAGGCGGTCTGAAGAAAGGGGATGGCAGATTTGTTTCCGAGTTTTCCAAGAGACATAGCTGCTGTTCCCTGAACTGTAGGATGTTTGTCATTATTGAGAGCATATACAAGTGCGCTGAATGCTTTGGGTATCCCTTTATGTCGGGATAAGAGCATAGCTGCCGTAACCCTTACTTTATAGTTGTCGCTGGTTTTTAAAGTGTTTATAAGTACGTCAACACTGTCCGCAGACGAGCGAGAGGGAAACATTGTGGAAAATAAGAAAAATGATGTGATAAAAAAAATATTTTTCATGAAACCATCCTTGTCAACTGATGTCAGATGACGGAGGTGTTAAAAATTGATTCAAAAATTTTCTCAAAAGAAATCTCAGCTCCAAATCATTTTAATCAGGCCCCTTGTTGTTATCAAGCATTTTCTTGTTTTTGCGACGTATATTTAATATAAAATTGACATGGTTATCCACCGAATCAGCGGTATCCAAAGGAATTCAAGAGAATTTCTCTGGAAAAAGTACTGGGTATTATTCTTAGTGTTCTAATATTGTTTTTCCAACAATTTACTAGTCAGTTCTTTTTTATGGGGGAATATTTTTCCCCAAAAGGCGATTAACACAATGAATGTAAAAGGGATAAATAAAAATGATTGCTTGATTTTTATTTCTTTACCATGGCATTTAAATGATTTAGTCTCTGAGCGACTTTAACCGTTGGTTTACTATATCTGAACATGTCTTTTCAATCTTTTCCTGCAAAACCATTTATTGTCTTCTCTATATTGATTATCAGTGTCGTTGTTTTGGGTTTTCTTCCAGTTAAATGGTCTCTTTTTCCTTCCGTCAAAATTTTCTACAAGAGAGTCACTCGCGACAGGAACATGAAGGTTTATTCAGAAATGCCTCCGGAGCCCGAGAAAGTGACGAGCGAGATTGAAGATGTAGAGAAAAGTCTCGAGAATGATACTTCCGTGGAAAAAGCGGTATCTCCTGTAAAAACAATGAAAAGAAACCTGCCCTATATTGAAAAAGGTCAGTTGATGAAGCCGGAAATTAGCAGGATCTTCGAAATTCCATGCGTTAAAGAAGGTCCGGGATGTAAGAAATGGGCTCTGGACTCGTTTTTTGAAAGTCTTGACAAAATAAAGTCAGGGAAACAGTCGGTTGTAACCTGGTATGGCGACTCCATTACTTCTGGTGATAAAGTCATTTCTACATTCAGAGATAGAATCCAGAAAAAGTTTGGTGATTCTGGCCCCGGTTTCGTTTTTATTAAAAATATCTGGCATTGGCAGACTCATAGCCAGTTATATTTATCTTATAATTATTGGAATGTTACATACAATATTCTTAAAAATCCTGTAAACCATCGAATGTTTGGCTTGGGTGGCATACTTGTGGAAAAGACCGGAATGGGTGGGATGACAACATGGAAATTACGCGAAAATTATAAAAAACCCTTTAATTCCATCGTTTTTCATTTTATCAGGCACCCAGAAGGAGGGGATGTTTCTATTCGGATTCGAGACCGCGTACTTAAGACAATTTCCACCGCAGGAAAATCCTCAAAGGAAGATTATGTTAGAGTTGATGGATTTGAAACGGATATAATCACAGTGGAAACGTTGGGTGGATTTGTTCAGGCCGGGGGCGCCGTACTTTCAAATAATTCCCCCGGGGTTTCGGTTGATACGATATCTCTTACGGGGGCGAGAATGAGTAATCTCGCCACCATGAAGACTGAAAGTATGCTTGGGAACCTTGATAAGCGAGGAACCAGACTGATGGTAATGCAGTTTGGGCTGAATGAAAGTGACGGCGGTATTGACGATAATTATAAAAATACCGTGCGAAAACTCATGGCAAGTATTTCTTCCAGGTTTGAAAAAATGAGCTGTCTAATAATTGGGCCAACGGATGTTGTTAGAAAGTACCGTGGCGAGTATCAGACAAAACCTGTAATACATCATATTATTGAATTTCAACGAGAAATTGCCACGAACTATGGTTGTGCTTACTTCAATGCTTGGAAGGCGATGGGGGGAAATGCATCAATTGTTAAATGGTATGAACGAAAACCACGGCTTGCCGTAGGCGATCTGACACATTTTACTGATGACGGGGGCGCACTTTTAGGAAGTATTATCTATCTGGAAGTTATCAAAGCATATAGAAGATACTTGAAAGGTCAGGGGAGTCACTGATGTTTTTTAACAGTATCTCCTTTGCCATCTTTTTCTTTATTGTTTTTTCCGTCGCATGGATGGCAGTAAACGCCCTTCGATTCAGGACTTTTTTTCTAACAATCAGTTCATTGTTTTTCTACGGAATGTGGAATCCATGGTATTTGCCTTTGATTCTTTTAACCACCTGGGTGTCCTGGGAAAGTGCCAACCGACTTCATCGAAAAACAACTCTTTCCCGTAGGAAGTTCTGGCTTGGCGTAAGTGTAATTACATCCCTCAGCGTTTTAGTTATATTCAAGTATGCCTTATTCGCTAAGTCGAGCATTGAAACCGTTTTTTCTGTTTTTGGAGTACATTTTTCTCCCGAAATAGCTTTTTTAAGTAAAATAACACTCCCGGTGGGTATCTCTTTTTATACTTTTCAGACCATGAGTTACACAATAGATGTCTTTCGTGGCAAAATTGCTCCGGAGCGCAGTCTTCTAAATTATACTTTTTATGTAAGTTTTTTTCCGCAGCTCGTGGCGGGGCCAATTGTACGTGCTTCGGATTTTTTACCTCAGATAAATCAACGCCCTCTGCTCTCTGATGCACTATATGCTAGAGGCGTTATTCTTATTATGATTGGCCTTTTTAAGAAAGTCACGGCTGATTTTATTGCAATAAATCTTGTGGACAGGGTTTTCAATGCTTCCGAAATGATGTCATCTCTGGAGATTTTAGTTGGCCTTTACGGTTACACTGCACAGATATACTGTGATTTCTCCGGTTACAGTGATGTTGCTATCGGTGCAGCACTTTTACTTGGTTTCAATCTTACTGAAAACTTTAATCAACCATTCAGAGCTTCAAACCTGAGTGAATTCTGGCACCGATGGCACATAAGTTTGAGTACATGGCTCAGAGACTACTTGTATATTCCCCTTGGCGGTTCGAAAACCAGGCTTCCGGCTCTTACTTATCTCAATTTAATGATCACGATGCTTTTAGGCGGACTATGGCATGGCAGTGCCTGGAAATTTGTGGTATGGGGAGGTCTGCATGGATTTGGACTTGCACTGACCCGGGCAATGGGAATACGTGATAATCAAGCTAAATCCACGAATATGTTGATTAAAATTGGTGGGGTTGTGTTTACACTTCAGTTTGTTGTTGCAGCATTTGTGTTTTTCAGAGCATCGAGTTTCACCCAGGCACTATCACTTTTCGCAAGGCTGGGGGATCTGACCTTTTCTCATGCAAATCTTCCATGGACAGTTCTGACTCTTATTTTCGGTGCTTACGCTGTTAATTTCCTGCCCTTACGTATTTTAGTAATTCTGGAGAATTTATACATGAAGTCGTCCATTGCTGTTCAGACCATTGCGTTGTTTGGCTTTGCAATCTTACTGCAGAAAATGACATCTTCACAGGTTGTCCCCTTTATTTATTTCCAGTTTTAAAACTTCAGGGAATATCAATTCCGATTTCTGACAGGATTGAAACCAGTTTAATGAGTGGGAGGCCGATAATCGCCCGGGGGTCGTTACCGTCAATTTTCTCAAAAAGTGAAATGCCAAGGCCTTCAATTTTATAACTTCCGGCGCAATCAAATGGATTTTCTCGTTCAATATAGCGTTTTATGGCCTCAGAATTCAATTTACGCATTCTCATCTGATGGATTTCAACATCTGTTTTAAGAAAGTCCTGAGAAGTAACACATATTCCTGTAAGAAGCTCATGAGTTTTTCCCTGCATATTCATAAGTTGAGCATGACAGGAAGTAAAATCCGGAGCTTTCCCAAGAATTAGTCCTTCGAGAGCTACGCATTGGTCCGCACCGATGCAGATTGCTTCAGGAAAGGCCTCCAGCACTTTGCGAGCTTTCGATTCAGACAGTCTTTTTACGTATTCCAGTGGTGCTTCGCCCGAAAGCAATGATTCATCTACATCAGGGGAAAAGACGCTGAACTCAATGCTCAGGGACTCAAGGAGCATTCTCTTGTACCGACTGGATGATGCAAGTATTAGTTTTTTCATTTACGCAATTCCGCCAAGTGGAATGTATTAGAGGACAGTAACTAACTAGACCGCTACTTTTGCTACCATTGCAATTAAAACGCCGGCAGCAATTGCACTTCCAATTACACCGGAAACGTTGGGACCCATGGCGTGCATGAGAAGGTAGTTATTGGGATCAGATTCACGTCCAACTCTCTGTGAAACTCGGGCGGCCATGGGGACGGCACTTACTCCGGCACTTCCAATGAGTGGATTGATTTTTCCACCGGAAAGTACGTACATGATTTTTCCAAAAAATATACCCGCTGCCGTAGCTACGGAAAATGCCGCAAGTCCCAGCAGAACAATTTTAATTGTAGAGACTTTAAGGAATGTGGCAGCATCCATTGTCGCACCGACACAAATGCCGAGCAATATAGTAACGATATTAATCAGTTCATTGGCAGCAGTTTTTGAAAGTCTTTCAACAACGCCACATTCTTTAAGCAGATTTCCAAACATAAGCATCCCGATGAGAGGAACTGCACTGGGGATCAGGAAAATTGTTATCATTGTAACAAGAATAGGGAAAATGATTTTTGCTCTTTTAGAAACGGGCTGAAGTTGTTCCATTCGAACGCGACGTTCTTTTTCCGTTGTCAGAAACCGCATAATTGGTGGCTGGATAAGTGGAACAAGCGCCATATAACTGTATGCGGCAACGGCAATGGGCCCTAAAAGATGAGGAGCAAGTTTCGTCGTGGTGAAAATTGCAGTTGGACCATCCGCTCCTCCAATAATGCCGATACTGGCGGCTTCAGGAAGGGTAAACCCGAGTGCTAAAGCACCTAAAAGGGTAGCAAAAATTCCAAATTGCGCCGCGGCCCCGAGAAATAATGTTTTGGGGTTGGCGATTAGAGGGCCGAAATCCGTGAGCGCTCCAACGCCCATGAAGATCAGCAGGGGAAAGAGTCCGGATTTTATCCCCCAGAAATACACAACATAAACAACTCCCCAGTCAGATATTTTGCTCGGAATAAGAGGATTGTTGAGATCGGGGTGAGCCATTACATCTGCTAATGGAGCATTAGCCAGAATAACACCCATTGCAATTGGGATGAGTAAAAGCGGTTCAAATCCTCGCTTGATGCCCAGGTAAAGCAACGTCACGCCGACAATCAGCATCAGAATCTGACCTGCGGTTATATTTGTAACACCGAGTGTACTTATGATTTGTTCGAAGCCCTTCATGTGTTGACCTTTCTGTCAAATAATAATAGCCAGATGAGTGTCTGCCTCGACAGCCTGACCTTCTTTGACTAAGATGGCTTCAATTACGCCGTCAAATGGTGAGGAAATCTCATTCTCCATTTTCATGGCTTCCAGAATTAAAATAGTTTCGCCGACTTTAACGGTGTCACCAGGTTTTTTAATCAGTTTAAATATTGTCCCTTGAAGGGGGCTGGGAAGTGGTTTTCCTGTACCTGTCGGTGCAGAAGCTGCCGGTGTTACTTGAGAACCCTGATTTGAAACGGAAACGGGCCCGGAACCTGCCGGAACAACATCAACTCTGAATTGTTTTCCATTTACTGTCACATCCCAGGAGCCTTTAGCGGCGGCGTTTGCAACAGGCGCTGCTGCCTGTGTCGTAGCAGGTGCAGAACTTGCTGCAGGAGTTGTTTTTGATGGAATTGGTTCCGCTGTAGTTTCTCCACGGAGGAATTTAGCGGCGACTTCACCATAAAGAGCAAGGGAAATAACGTCTTCCGGCTTTTTTATTATGGAAGCATATTGCTTTTCAACACTGGCAAGTTCCGGTTCAATAGTGTCTGCGGGTCTTCCGGTGATAACGGGCTCATCTCCAATGATTTTTTTACGTATTTCATCTGAAATAGGGGCGGGAGTTCTTCCGTACATTCCTCGGACAAGTTCTTTTGTCTCCTTGGGAATCATTTTATAACGTTCCCCAGCTATGACATTCATAACGGCCTGAGTACCGACGATCTGACTTGTTGGCGTAACCAGGGGCGGATATCCTAATTCTTTTCGGCAAAGGGGAAGTTCTTTAAGAACTTCATCATACTTATCAAGCTTTTTCTGTTTCTCAAGTTGGCTAACAAGGTTTGAAAGCATACCGCCGGGAATCTGATAAGTAAGTACGTCCACATCGAGTCTTTCACTTATTGGGTTGATTAGAGCGCTGTATTTTTCCCTTACTGCTTTAAAATGAGCTGTGACGGGGGACAGTTTGTCAGTATCAATCCCTGTATCCCATTCAGTTCCTTTGAGGGCGAAAACCATGCTTTCGGTGGGGGGTTGAGACGTTCCCCAGCTGAATGGTGAAAGTGCACAGTCCATGACATCTGCGCCAGCTTGTGCGGCAGCAAAGTAAGTCAGCATGGCAAGCCCGCTTGTGCAGTGAGTATGTACCTGAACAGGGAGTCCCACTTGTTTCTTGAGTCCACTTACGAGGCTTGTTGCCCCAGCAGGGTCCATAAGTCCCGCCATGTCCTTAATAGCAATTGAATCACAACCGGCATTTTTTAATTCAATGGCAAATTGAATGAATTTTTCTTCAGTATGAACGGGACTGAGTGTGTAGGATATACAGCCCTGAACGTGTTTTCCTGCTTTTTTTACTTCTTTAATAGCCTTCTCGACATTTCTCATGTCATTGAGGGCATCAAAAATGCGGAAAATATCTATTCCGTTTTGTGCTGCAAGACTTACAAAACGTTCTACAACATCGTCTGCATAATGCCTGTAACCAACGAGATTCTGCCCACGAAGCAGCATTTGAAGTTTTGTCTTTTTTACGTGCTTACGAATTGTCCGAAGTCTCTCCCACGGATCTTCGTTTAGAAAGCGAAGGCAACTGTCGAAAGTAGCTCCCCCCCAAACTTCCAGACTGTGATATCCAACAGCATCAAGGTGTTCAAGGGCACCAATCATATCTTCAGTTCTCATTCTTGTTGCAATAAGTGACTGATGCGCATCCCGTAGAATTGTTTCTGTAATTTTAACCATTTTATATACTCCTTAAAGATATTTATTTTACTATTAAATCAAATTGATCCGGGGATGTTCCCGTTTGAGCTGCAATAGCAGCTTTTGCCGCAGCCAATTCTTCATCGGTGGGTCCAGATTTTGAAAAAACTGGTGATGAACTAGCGACGGGAGCAGTCGATGAGGTTGCAACAGCGGGAGCAAATTTAAGATCCAACTTACTCAGCAAAAGTGTAAAGAGCCAGATAATTGCCAGAACTGTAAATACGACGCCCATTCCGAAAAGTGTAATAGTTAAACCTTCCTGCATTTTTAATTCTCCATGAGGTGAACAAGATCTCCACCTGTAATTTTAATAGTTGAGTCCAATGTCTGAACTTCAAGAGCGAAATCATCTCCAAGGGATGTTGCTGTTCCCGTAATAACTCGATTCCCCGGAAGAATTACCTGAACTTTTGTGCCAATTGTGGCACTGTTTTCGCTTATCCATAATCGGAGGTCATTTTTATTTATATAATCATTGTAATTTAAAAACCCGGCAGCTAATTCTTCGCCAATGATTCTGGGTGATATTTTTACATCGGAAAAATCCGCAATGCATCCAGGTTTGTAATGGAACGATGAATCGGGCGTAGGAACTTTGGTTAAATTCAAACCAAAACCACAAATGACGAATTTGCGTCCACAGGGGGAACTGACCATTTCGAGAAGAAAACCAGCAATTTTCGTATTGTCATATAAAAGATCATTGGGCCACTTTATTTGCGGTTTGATTCCGAACTTTTCTGAAATAACTGCATGAGCAATCTTCGTACACCACGGGCCAACAGGAATTGGATCTGAGGTGTATTCAACCGCGACACTAAGATGCAGGTTCCCTCTCAATGAAACCCATTGATTGAAACCTCTTCCACGACCACTTGTTTGGATGTCCGCCGTGGCGGCTTTTATGGAAATATCACCACATTTAATACGATTTTTTAAGAAAGTATTAGTAGAATCAAGGTGTTCCAGGTGCAGTATAGATAAGCCAGACATATCCGTTTCCACAGCTGAAAAACTAGATTATTAGCGAGAAAAGATCAACAGAAAATATTGAAATTGTGGAAAATTACAGTGGAGTGAAAATCTCAGAAACCATAATTTTTCTTAAACCAGTCAGCGAGTTTCAGGCAGGGAAATTCATCAGATGGATTCAGAACAAAATCATCAGCATAAAGAACAGCTCTATCCTTTGTGCGATGTACAATAATTAAAATTCGTGATTGATCTCCTTCAGTGACCAATTTGCCGGAGACACGGAAATAACTGTCACTTTCAGGTTCGTTTGCCTCACGGCGATCGAAAAGTTTACCTTTGTGAAGGGATGTAAGGTGGCGAATGAAGCATAACTCCGTTTTTTCGAGCATTACTTCGTGCAATTGATGCTTCGGGTGCAGGCCTATAAAGTCAATTTTCCTATTCTGTTCAAGAATATTCTGTGGTTTGTCAACAACTACCCTCAGTGGCAAATTTCTGGAATAAAAATGCATAAATATTACAAAACTACCAACAAGTATAAATAAAAGTAGAGCATATCCTGAATACTTCCTGAGAAATTTATTGCTTTTAGATTCTTCTACCCAAAGTTGGTCATAATATCGTAACTTATTCTGAATATTATCATATCCCTTTTTAGCAGGGAGATCTCCACGATGGCTGATGAAATCATTGGAATCGTAGGTGTTTTGCACAAGACATAACTCTGCATCACCGGTTATGAAATATGTTGCCCATGCAATGCTGTCACTGCGGCTTGTGATGCGAAGTTGATTCTTTGCTGACTGGAAGGCAGATGCGACGGACTTTCCGCGAGCAAGTTCAGTATAGAAGGAATAACTGAATTCCGTAGCTTCCGCGTCTTTTAAATCCCAGTGAGAACCAATGAAAACTCCGCATCCTCCTTTTATAAAAGAAAGCGGAATGCTGTACAATTTCGAGTAGTTCTCCGATTTCCTTGGGGGACATGAATTAGAAAAAACAAATGAAGGAAGTTTACTGTGGATAGCGAGATTTTTAATATCAGCATCCGTAAAGACCCCATCGCTGAAACGCCAACCCGGGTCATCTACAAAATCTCCATGGCCGATATAATGAAATATCCGACTCTGACGAATTAGCTCAGAAGCTTTGTCCTTTGAAGGATTTACAATCAATCTGCATGAAATGTCAGGAATTTTTTCAAGTAAAGAGAGTACACGAGTTCCTTCCTCAATTGAAGAAGGAAGGTTCTCCGATGGATCGCTGACAATTATGGTTGCAATATCCAGATTGGCCGGTGTTGAAATAAGTGACTCAGTGACTTTTTCTGTCGAGATCAGGACCCTTGATATGTCAAACTGATCAAAAAGGTGTCTGTTTCCTGTTATCAACAGTTCCCAGGGAATTGAAAAAAGGGGCTCTTCCATTTCAAGGATCAGAGTTCCTCCAGCCTGTTCAAGTTCGTGAGCAAGGTCGCGGGGGATCAGTGTAGCAGTAAGTTCGGAAGCAGCACTTTTTAATTCAAGGGAAAGGTTTTCAACATTCCCCTCAATAGCGTTATAAAATAAATATCTGAATCTATTAAGTATTTTATTAATAGATTCCGGATTGTAAGTATTAGTATACTTTAAAAGATTTCGTCCTGATGTGAATGTATAGATAACTTTATCTTCAACAATCAGGATTTTGAGATTCATTTCTGAGAAGCCTCCGGAGACATTATAAAACGGTTTTCAGAAATTCCTGTAAATTTATACATACCCCCATATTCAAAAGGAAAATTGGAAGAGCCGTGGCCCACATCATGGCATTTAAAAACCGGGATTTTAAAAGAGTTTGAATAAAGTATATCAATAATTGTGTTTTCAATAATTCCTGAGCAATTTGTAAAATCCCCGATGATGATTCCTGATGCTTTTTTCAGGTCAGTTCCTTGAATTAATTGCTGAAGGCATCGGTCAACTTTGTATGCAGGCTCGTTAATATCTTCAATGAGTACAAAGTGATCTTTGAAAGAAGGCGACACGCTTGTGCCGACCATAGATGCAAAAACTGTTAAATTACCACCTTTTACAGGATAAAGTCTTGCTTCAGGTGCGGAACCCAACTGAACTAATTCAAGGGATGGTAATTTTGTTTGAGCCAGAAAGTGCCTGTAAGCGGTTTGGGAATATGTATTAAGAAACGGATATTGATTCATCACAGGAGCATGATACGCCTTGAATCCGTTCTTCGACCATAACTCTAGAAGAATTGTCAAATCTGAAAAACCACTGATAGGAACAGGATATTTTTCAAGTTGGGCAAGTAATTCAGGGTGATTGAGTCTTATGGACCCATACCCGCCACGTACAGGAACAAGAATATCTGTGTGATCTGAAATTGCCTGAGTAAGGGAAGCCGTACGAGAATAATCTGTACCTGAGAAATAAGGATTCTGATGTTTATTATCTGCAGGAAAAACTGTAAAATCTGCTATGTCAGCGAGTTCCGATAAACTCTTATTAATAGATTCAATATCTACAGAACTCCCTGGAAAAACAATTCCAGCACGGGTCTTTCTATTCATGGAGGGGACTCAGTTGTTTATGATTTTTTTGTGCGGCGACGAACTTTTTTCTTGACGGGTTTGTCGTCTTCAGAAGCTCCATCACCGGTGACTTTGGAATCGTCGGGCTTCTCTTCCCCATTGCCATCAGAATCAGGCAAAACGCCTTCTTCACTACCTTCGCTGTTTATTTCTGGAGCTTGGGAGTCATCTTCCTTTTTTTCTGCATCAATTTCATCTGGGGAGTCTGATACTGGTGAATCAGGTTCGGGAGTTGGTTCCGGTTCATCAGAAGATTCTTCTCCCGTTACTGAGTTTTCTGATTCAGTGGAAGCTTCATTGTCAACTGATTCCTCATTTGACTCACTTTCAGATTCCTGATTTAAGTCAATTTTCATTGTAGTATCAATGTCCTCGACATCAGGGACTGATTCCACAGGATCCGGAGTTTCTTCATTGGATTCCGATATATCTTCGGACGGTTGGGTTTCGGGTTCCGTAATTTCCGGAATAATCTCAGTTTCCACGGCTTGCGGCTCAGGAGCACTGGCTTTTTCAGCTACGGAATTTAAAACCTTGATGTTTTCATCAGCAATTTCAACCCACCTTATTTCCATAAAGGGAGTATTATCTTTTTCGCCCTCAACTGCCTTAATTACAACTGCACTGCCCTTTACCGGTGATTCATCGGAGTTTATTTCTACTATAAGATCCGTGGCCACGGGCATGGGTTCATTGTAAAAAACAATGAATTTATCCAGAGAAAAATCCTTTACTTCCAATTCGGAACCAAGAAGGATGTCACCATAATAAATATTTGCTTTCAGTGCATTACTGGGCATACTTATCTCCTTTTGAAATGTCAGACTGGTTGAGGTGAACCGCAGTACGGGCAGAATCTGGCACCAGGTGCAAGTTCCTGTTGGCATTTTACACAGGCAGTCCTGGGGGTATCTTGTACCTGCGAAGAACCACAATTGGGACAGAACTTACTTCCCGCAGGAAGCATTGCCTGGCACTTGATGCATGGAACCTGATCGGGCTCTGCTTGAGGCTTTCCGCAATTGGGACAGAATTTCTGGCCAGCCCCGAGACCATAACCGCAAGAAATGCAAGCGGAAGTGGCAGCAGGTGGAGCACTCGGCGGTGCTGCATTGCCAACTGGCATTCCTGGTGGTGGATAACCTTGAGGTGGCATTCCTGGCGGTGGATAACCTTGAGGTGGCATTCCCGGTGGTGGATAACCCTGACCATAACCCTGAGGTGGTGGATAACCCTGAGCATAACCTTGAGGTGGTGGATAACCGGGAGGAGGCATCTGTCCATGCTGTCCTTGCATGCCGGGAGCCATGCCCTGAGCCATCATTCCAGGCATCATGAAACCCATTCCAAGTCCCATACCCATGCCCATGCCTTGACCCGCAACGCCACCTTCGTTTTTGGCGGCATCACGCATAGCGTAACCCATCTGATATTGCTGGAAGGCAGGCATAGAATCCTCGAAGAGACCCATTCCGGATCTTTCGTCGATTTTTTCCTGAACTTCTTTTGGTGGGCTTATGGCGCTGATGCGTAGATCTTCAAGCTCGATACCATTTTTTGCAAAATCTTCCGCTAAACGAGCTTTGCAGGCGATGCAAATTTCATCGTATACTGCGGGAAGATCGAAAATTGATTTCATAACTTCGCCGAGAACGTCGGTCATACGCTGAACGACGGAATCCCTTGCCCAGTTTGCAAAATCAGAAGCTGTATATTTTGATGAGCTTTTCATGCGTTTGTTTACAAACAGAACGGGATCCGTGACTTTGTAAGTCATTGTTCCGAAACTGCGTAAACGAACTACCTTCAGCACGGTATCTCTGAAGGAAATTGGTTCTTTGGTGCCCCATTTTTGATCGTCAATGAGACCAGTATCGACAAATACGACCTCAGCTTTAAATGGAGTATTTCCACCAAAAGGCAGGTTAACGAGTTTTGCAAGTATGGGAAGATTTCCCGTTGTGAGAGTGTGTCTTCCGGGGCCGAAGGTATCAAGAGCTTGTCCGCCGCGGTAGAAAATAGCAACCTGGGCTTCTCTGACGATGAGCTGCGCGCCCATTTTAATGTCTGCCTGAAGATCGTCAGGCAGTCTTTTGGCCATCACTTCTCTGCTCTGGTCTTGAAATTCAAGAATATCAATAAGTGCCATTTTTACTCCTGTATCAGTGCGTCAAACCTGCCGGTAATATTACCTGAGTTAATCCGACAGGGCAACAAAATCTAGCCAATTGTTTTACGCAGAAGTGCTTCTCGTTCGTTCATGTGAGAGTCCATCTGCCTCAGTGCACTTGTAAGGTGGAAAAATGCTGGTTTCATATCCCCACCACCGGCAAACTGATTTTCAATATTATTTATAGCTGTTTCAACGGTATTACGGTGTTGTTCAAGGGATTGATCGAACTGCTCAATCGCTTTAATTGCCTCTGTCTCAGCAACGGACCCCGTTAAAGTACCTGCAAACCCCTGATTTGACCATCGCATGCGATCTCGAACTTTTGTAAGCAGCAAGGTTGCTTGCTCGGCATCATTCAGAAGGGCGATTTTGCTGAAATCACTCGTAATACTGAACTTTACTCTTTCAAGTCGGTCGTGGACTTCCTTGAGTTTAGATGCCATATAGTCACGGAAAGCTCTGTCAGTTGCTCTGCCTTCTGTGCGTTCACGATAACCTTTATAACCGGGAATGATATAATCGAGTACTGCCATTATGGGTCTCCTTTATATGATTATTTTTTCTTCTTTTTTGCCATCGCCACCGTAAGGAAGATGAGGACAACTGCGACTACTATTAAAAACGGCCACGTTTTGCTGAAAGGTGCCACTTTTGTATTCCCTAAAAGCCAGAAAAGGAAAAAGGAACTGACAAAAATCATTCCAGGCCAGGCAGCTCCGGCGTCCGCCATAAAAAATGTTAGAGCGAGAGATGCAAACAGGACCGTGGGTATCAACGGCCAGGTTTTACCAAACCCTGGACCATCGAATGTGATGGAAGTTATGAGTACAACTGCTGCAGTGATGAGCGTTGCAACCCAGGGAATCATTTTAACTGCGTTACTCTGTTCTTTAGCCATATATTACTCCTTTCAAACAGGAAAAAATTTAATAAAAACCAAACATTGGGTCATTTATGTTTAAGTATTTTGAACTCAACCCTTCTATTTCTTTGTCTGAGACGTTCCGAAATATTTGCATAACGGGGTTTAGTTCTCCCATAACCTTTTGCTTCGAGCCTGTCAGCCTTTACTCCCTGTTTGACCAGGTAAGATCTCACTGCGTCGGCCCTGTCTTGTGAAAGCTTGAGGTTATAAGCCGCATTCCCCTTATTGTCCGTATGCCCCTCAATTCTCACAAGCAGTATATCTGGATTTTCGATGAGTACTGATGCCACCTCATCTAATATGACTGAAGCATTAGCCTTCAGCCTTGCGCTATTATACTCAAAATGAATGCGTTTTGAAATAGTAATTATTTTACTTTTTTTATTTATTTTTACAGAACTGGTTCTTGGCTTATTTTTCAGTTCAATTTCAATGACATTTTCTTCGCATTTGGTCATTACCATAGAATGAACTTTTGATAGATAACCCTTTTTGATAACAGTAACTGAATACGCTCCTGGACGGAATTTGACGGTGGTGGCACCTGCCTTTTCAGACATCTGATCAATGAGAACAGGTTTATTTTCGAGAGTTTTGCCTTCGATCTTGATTTCCGACTCAAGAATTTTACCTTTTGAGTCCTTGATATTAAATCGAACACTGCAAACAGGGTCGACTTTCTTTTCGATTCGGAATGTAACGTTATGGACACTCTGATCTTTGATTACAACTTTTTCCTCTTTTGCAATATAACCACGTCTTGAAATTCCGATGGTATGAGTCCCCTGAGCCATTGGATAACTCTTGAACGAACCGGTTTCATCCGCGGCTTGATCGCTGTTTGTTGTCCCAACATAGCTGATAATTGCTCCTGGTACAGGCATGCCTTTAGCATCGACAATTTTTCCTGCTATTGACCCAAGTTTCTTTTCCACTGGTTTATCGATATATTTAACAATTTCTTTTGTTTTTTCTACAATTTTTATGCTGTCAGCACATGTCGTGCTGCGATAGGAAACCTGAGTGAAAATATTGTACACTGGAAGGGTAGGGGATATGGCAAAGCCAGGGTATGAAAGCGTAATATCTACACCTGCAGCAAGGGAAAAGTTGTTATTCAAATCAACTTTTGCTCCGATCATGAGGTTATGAGAGAATGCGCTATCAGGGGAAGCATCTCCGGATGTACTGACGCGGGATTGCCAATCAAGTATATCTTTGTCTGCGGAATCAGTGTAGTAGCGGAATGCCCATTCCAACATTGGTGTTACAACCATTTTGCCAGCTTTGAAGGGGTATTCGAAACCAATAGAACCGGCAACTCTGCTTGAAGAAACTCCAAGCGCAAATGACCGGATAAGGTACTGGTAAAACGGTTGAAGAGAAGTGTTTTCTGAAGAAAGAGGAACATTCTCCATTAGCGATTTGCTATTATCGTAAATATAACCGATATTTACATGAACCATGAAGGGCAATGGATTGGATGGTCTCAGAGCTGCTGCTTTAAATGTAGAAGTCAGGAAAAAGCCTGCAGCAGTTGCTCCCAGGTCCGGACTGACTTCACCTACACCGCTGTAAAACTTAGCAAAAATAGCTCCACCAGCATTCAGATATGGAAGAATTTCTCTGGAGTATTTCCCCCCAAGTGTAAGATCGCCTAGAGCCATTTGCATTTTAGGTTCAGCAGATACGGTTTCAGGATCTCTCTCATTAAGGTTGGAGGTTGAATAAAGATTAGCAAAAATTTCAAAGCCTTTCGGGAGAAAGAGGCTGGCAGAAATGGCGCCGGCAAATCTTGTATTAACTTCACCTCGATTTGCCACAATAAAGTCACTGTATCGGAAAAACTCTGTGTGAAGAGAAAGAAGGAAAGTCCACGGTGTGCGGGGGATGGCGTCCATGGTGTAGAACAAACCAGAACCGTAATAAAGTCCAGCATTTACCCCTGGGATAGGATACAGCGATTTTTCCGGAGTTGGCACTGAGGTTTTTGACTCAGGAATTACCGGAGCAGCAGGGGAAACATCAGGCTTTTCTGCATTTACTGGAGCCGGTGCTGGTGGCGTTGGTTCCGCTTTCGCTGCATCGCCGAAGGAACCAACTGGTCCTGCTGGGCCTGTTGCAGGATTTTTTGCAGTTTTTTGAGCATATGCAAAGTTAGTAAAAGATATTGAAATTACAATAAGAAAAACTGTCAGTTTTGACATCCAGTCCTCCAGCATCTGACCCTGTAAACATTACAGGCAATTGTGAACCCTAAATCTATAACTTTCCAGAGAAAGTACAATATGAAATTAATATTTTGCTTAGCATACATTCTGTCCGATATAAAGTAATAATTGCTGATATCCGGAAATGGGCGGATATTTAGATTGTTGTGGTAAATTTAATTATGCACATAATTAGTCACTTTCCTGAAATACGTTCTTTTCAGTTTTTTCAACAATTTTAGGTTCAGGACAGTGACAGCAAACTGATTTAGAAGAGATCTCTCTTTCTTCGGAGAATTATATGAGACTTTTTTTAGCATTGGTAACTATTTTAAACATGGCCTCTTGTATCCGGTATGTAAAACTTCCCCCGGAAACATCTACAGGAACTCTTTACGGAGACAATTTTCAGATTTTTTATCAGGTTTCTGATCCGGGATGGCAGTTTTGTACTATCCAGATTGTCTTTCCCGACAAATCTGAAGAAAATTCTTCTCTGACAAATGCATCTCTTATATTTGCGGTTTCCGGTCACCCTAAAACCATGTCAGAGAAAGAATGGAATAATCTAAAGGAACGATATGGCCTCAGGATCTGGGCGGGAAGAATGGGAGGCATCAATCAGATTAACGGAATCTGGAAACGAGAATATGCATTTGATGGACTGCGGGCATTTTTCAGGCAAATCCTTGAAGGTAGGCGAGACGATGAAGTTTGGGAAAAAGTTCGGAAAAAACTCAAGCAATCTGCCGAAAAAATAGAGAAAAATCCAGAGCTTCTTCTTGAAGAATATACAGATCGTTTTTTGTCAGGCAATCCACAGCGGGGGACGCTTCATGACTTGATGGACATTGATCTTATAATTGTAAATAAAAAACTCGATGAAATGTTTCTAAAATCTCAGAAATTGATTCAAATATATGGTCCGTTCAATAAAAAAACAGATCAGGAATTTCTTAAAAATATAAAATTTAAAACCGCAATGAATGCGTACCCATTTTATCAACCCAGGGTAGTATTTAAACCATCTCTCAAGTCATTTAATATCCCTCACTCAGGAAACAGTGCATATATTAAATGTTCCGTTAATGTCCCTTTCAGGCAGTGGGTAATCTGGGATATGTACAGTGGATTTATTTCCGGGAAGATAAAGTCGGAAAATGTGGAAATCCAGTTTGGTAGTCTTTTAAGGGGAACCCCTGTTGTGTTCTTTTATATTAAAACTCAGGTTGGTGAATCGGGAAAAGTTCTCAGGATATTTAAACAAAATATTGACAAATTGAAGTTTCACGAGGCAGAAGTTGAAAAATATCGACAATTGTGGAAAATCCAGTTTATGGTCAGGAGAAACAAAATTGATTTCCGAAAACTGCTTGACCGGCTAATTTTTCTTGAGGGCAATAAAAGGACTCTAACTGGCATCCTTGCAATTGCTGATTCCTGGTCAGCCAAAAGAGTACAAATGGCCTGGGACAGCGTTCTGAAAAACATGTATTGTATTTCCGTTGCTCCAAAGGAAACTGTTGATTTAACAATAATTACAGGTGAAAATGAATAATTGTTTTGAAATTGAGAATATTACAGTAGCTTGGGACAGAGCAAATCCAGTTATTCGAAGTATGAATCTGACTTGCGAAAAACATAGTGATCTGAGCATTATAGGTGAATCTGGAAGTGGAAAAACCACACTTGCTCAGGTAATCTGTGGGATGCTTAAACCCGTTTGTGGAAACATAAAAGTTCTTGGAACTCCGATTTATGAAGTAAATCAAAAAGAGGTAATTAAACTTAAAAGCCGTTTTCAGATGATCTTTCAAGATCCTCTTGCCAGTTTTGACCCATCAATTAAGATGAAATACTCCCTGACCGAACCGCTTTTGATTCATAAAATTCAAGTAAATCATGAAGAAACCCTCGACTCTGTTCTTGAAACTGTGAAACTGAGTAAGGAGATTTTAAACAAATATCCTTCTCAGTTGAGCGGGGGCCAAAGGCAGCGGGCATCTATTGCGCGAGCTTTGATTACAAATCCAGAGTTCATAATTGCCGATGAACCCACCAGTGCTCTTGATGTTAGTTTACAGGGGCATATTATTCAGTTACTCGACAGTCTGCGAGACAGAATTACAATGATGTTCATAACTCATGATCTCGCACTGATATCTCATGTGAGTACCTATTCAGCTGTGATTTTTCAAGGTTATATTATGGAGTACTGCCACACCAAAGATTTGATTACAAATCCACTTCATCCTTATACAAAAGATCTTTTCGATGCATTTGTTCATAAAAAAAAGGGACTTTCTCCTGATAAAACTGTTCCTCCTGGAAAATGTCCATGGATTAACCGTTGTCGTCAGAGAATGGATACTTGCGATAAGGAAGGAATTCCGGAGCTTAAAGATATTGATGGCAGAATGGTGCGATGCTATCTCGCAGGAAGATAATGCTGGGCCTGAGTCAGTCTTTTGCACACCGGAAACCGATCAGGGGGCTTGAGAAATCCATTTTAAGAAGATGTTTGATTGTTATCCGGATTCCCTCGGGGCCTTCTTTCCAGCTTCCCCCACGAATGACTCTGAAGTGACTTGTCTTACTTTTATCGATTTTCCTGGAAGGTTTATAGCCGGCGGTCAGCATTTCGGGATCTGATCTCTGATCCCATGGCCAAAGGGTTGTGGATGTCCATTCCCAAACATTTCCTGCCTGGCCAACGGTTCCATAAATTGATTTGCCATCAGTCAGGGTATCAACTGCAACGGGGCCATTGAGGTTACATCTGTTGTAGGCGGCTTTTTTACAATCAGGAGAAGAATCCCCCCATGGATATTTTCTTGCATCCGTTGAACGCGCAGCTTTTTCCCATTCTTCCTCTGTCGGAAGGCGCTTTCCAACAGCATTACAATAAGATTGGGCCTGATGCCATGAAACGCACGAAACTGGAAACTTGCCACTTCCGGAACAGGATGCGGGAGTGCAGTGACCTTTTTTTAAACATTCAGAGTAATCAGACCAGGTTACTTCATGGATATCAATATAAAAACTATCAGTTTTTTGCGCAATCTGTGGTTTTTCATTGGGATGACCGACATTTGCTCCCATTATAAACTCCCCAGCAGGAATAAAAACCATTCCCGGTGGGCTTTTTACTGATTTTTCTAAACCAGTCTTTTTCATATCAACGCACTTGTTATCACGGCAGATTTTTCCCGTTCCACAGTGAATATTTACAGTGCATTCACCCCAGAATTCGTTTTTCTTTCGCTTTTTCTTTGGAGTACAACTCAAAATAAGTGGAATCAGAAGTAATACAGTAGTGAATTTCATTTAGGAACTCTGGGGATTATAGTTCGCGCCTTACCTGATTTTCCGAGAATGTGAGAGATACACATGGCGTTGCGGACACTGTTCCTGTCACTGCATTCCAGGTACCTGTGCAGTTCGGCGCAGAAGCAAGATTCTGACAATCTGCAGGTAAAGCACCGTCATCCGGATCATAATCAATGCAGACTCTCATTGGGGCACTGACCCCGACATTACCAGCATTATCAATGGCTTTTACTGCAATACATGCCCACCCTTCCTGGATGTTATTGGCCCATGCGTCAAACTGGATTCCACTGCACATGAGTGAACTGCCGCTATCAACGGGCGGAAGTGTATAAATGGCAGGTTCATCTTTCTCAAAAGTGTACCAGATGGCAATAGTCATATCAGCTTCAGTAACCGGACAAAGGGCATCCGGAGGCGTAAGGCTGTCCCCGGGAAGGTCACAGGCCGCTGGTAAGATGCCAAGGTCCGGTTGATAGTCTCCGGCACCTGTAGGTGGAATTGCAAGCATATTAAGTTTCAGTGCTTCCATCCCGGATCCTGTGAGTTGGATTGTGGGAACAAGAAGAGGGTTGATATCATCGCAAATTCCGTCACTGTTGGTATCCACCGTCAGTGAATTGGAAACATCATCCAGTATATAAATTTCAACTGTGGACTGATTGACAAGTGCCATTGGGGCAAATGCCATTCCCGGAGCGGAGTTTCCAGTATCTTCAACTCTTGCCCGGAGCCAGAAAACTTGATTTACAATGGCCTGATCGTTTGCAGCCATGAAACCTACGGGGTCAAAGGGCCTTGTACACTGGAAGTCACCATCGCTGTTTCTTTTGGCCAGTCGAAAATTCTCAGGAGGATCAAGACTGGAAATAGGTGGATTATTGTCAAGGGCAAGCTCGAAGGCAACGGAACTTTCATTCCCCAGCATATCCGTGGCAAAGACTTGAAGTGCCGGCCAGATAAACGAAGAAGGAAGAACACTTGTGTCGAAAGAGCCCTCATAGTTATTGGTTCCAGTAATTTTTGCAAGCGGGATGTCATAGTGGGTGTCGTTGTTACCTATGACAGCTACTACGGATGATGATAAAACGCCGGCGGGATCGGTGATCTCCGCAATAATTGTGATGATTGATCCGATGATTTGACCGGGTTCGTGAGATGTAATGTTGATAAGTGGCCCCTCATTGTCGATCATAAAATCAACGGAAGCACTGCCATCATTTCCAAGGGCGTTCTCTGCATAGAGGGCTATCCTCTGCTCTCCGGATAGAGGAGGGGAAAACATTGAACTGTTAAAGACAACGTCTGATTCGAAAGAAATTGAAACAGGATTTCCGTTGGCAGTTTCCGTTGAAGTATCAGTAACTGAAAGCGGTAATAAAATATCACCAATTTTTGCTGTTACAGTAGTTTCGACGACGCCGTCATTGTCCGTCACAATAAAGGCCAGGTTGGCTGCACCGGTGTAACGTTCACCATCGATGGGGGAAAGTATGGAAAATGCAGGCCCCTTATCCAGATTGAATGTAGTATCGGCATAATTGGTACGGCCTTCTGTATCAGAAGCAATTACCCGGACCAGAATTTCACCCGCTGGAATCTCGCTTAGATCCACCGTGGATTTAAATCCATCCTCGATACCTGTGTCTACGGTCATACTGTAGTAATTTCCCTCAATGTACACCTGACAGGAATTGAAATCAATGGTGGATGAAGTGCTGGTGATAACGGCACGTACCTGAAGGAATTCCGACGCAACAGTAGCTCCAGAAAGCGGATTAGTGATAATGATATCAGGACCTTCGGGGTTTGCATCAATGTTGTCAGGTGGGGTAACGTGGTCCTCAACTACATCACCGTCAGTACCACCATCAATAGGTGGTGGCGGATTATAAGATTTATCGTCACAAGCGGCAAAAATGAAAAAAATGCCGAAAAATACAAGTTTAAGAGCGTTGGAAAGTTTCATAATAACCTCACATTGGTTATGGATATTCAGATGCCGCATATATTATATTGTTAAATCCGATTTTGACAAACTTTGTTTTAAAAACACTAAAAAATTAACCAGCAGAGAAATGGATCCACTGCTTTTTTATTCCTGGTACATTAGTTTGAATATAGGATTGAAAACAGATTGTGTGACAAGTGGAGAAATTAGAAATTAGAGATATTTCTGGCAGGTATCGCACCAGTAGCGGCTGTACTGGGGAATATGACGACCGGCAGCACCGCAGGTGGGACATGCATTTGCTGCAGGAGCCTGAGCAACGGGTTGAGAAAACTGCTGGGGCTGAGCCTGAGCAACAGGTTGAGAAAACTGCTGAGGCTGAGCCTGAGCAACGGGTTGAGAATACTGCTGGGGTTGAGATGCAGCGGGAGCTCCGCCCATTCCAGCAGCAGCGGCACCACCGACTGCAGCAGCGCCGAAGGATCCAACGCCGGATTTTTCTACCATTTGATTGGCTTTGTTAACAAAACTTCCCGGAAGGAAAGTCACTGGCCCGTTGTCGCTACTGAAGATTGCTTTGTAGTAAAGCATAGCGAAGAAAGTAGCGGGAACGTATACCAGGAATCCGGACAGCGGAACATGGAATGCAGCTCCTTTGGGGAACATGGTGATGGATGCAAGGAGTCTGAGCATACTTTCAGCTGCAACGATGGCGAAAATAAGAAGCATGCTTGTGAAAGCAAGTTTTCGAGGCAGGCGATTTTTTTCAGGAGTACCAAGGAAAACAATTGCAAGCTCCATGGCAATCGTAACGGCAGCACCACCAATGATGTATCCAAGACCGGCTTTCAGTGCAGATGTGTTGAGTGGTTCTGAAGTCATTTTGCTGAATATGAAATCGATAAGAAGGAAAACACCACCAACTGCATAAAATACTGCCATAATCTCAACAATGTATAGTCCTGTTTTTAACATTGCTAAATTATCTTTGAGTGCGTCTTCTTTTTTACTTTCAGCCCACTGGACAATAAATAGAAATATTGCAAACGTTGGGAGTAAAAAAATGAACATTGTCTGTAAAGACGGATGAGCAAGAAGTAAATCAGTAATTCCCATACTTCTGAAATCTGGCATAACGACCTTCCTTGTTAGTGTCTCAATGTTAAAAACCTACGGAGCAAACGTTATTCATT
This sequence comes from Myxococcota bacterium, assembly GCA_018821305.1. GTDB lineage: Bacteria > Myxococcota_A > Polyangia > HGW-17 > HGW-17 > JAHJMN01. The sequence goes on along the minus strand of JAHJMN010000085.1, from coordinate 36,152 downwards.
TGTAAAGAAAAGGTCAAGCAGAAAAGTCTCTTTCCGGTAAATCAAAAATAGATTTTTCAAACTGATTTTAGGTTGCTGTACTTTGAGCGAGTAAACTGGATTGCGACAAATCAGGTGCGAAGTGGGAGACTCAGCGGATAATAACTCTCGATGCATCATCGGTGTTTAAAACAAGTGTGTAGTCATTTACTCTCAAGTGGATTTCATTTTTGCTGTTTACAAAATGATCAACAAAAACAGTTACTTCAGGTAGGAGACCAAAATCCAGCAGTCTATGCCTTGTTTCCTCGTTACCTTCTATTGCAATGATAGTTGAGCTTTCCCCCTGAGCCAGATCCTTTATTGTACGTGGGTGTCTGAGGCCTGTCCTCTCACTGGAATAGATGCATTCTTCCTCACAACCCCGGCATATCAGGGTGTGATTATCTGAATCAATGTTCTCAACAAACTTTTCCCAGTATTTTAGTGGACTGTGAGGACATATTGTAAGAAATTCAAGAAGCTTCACAAGACTGTCCATTGCTATGGAGGAAAGGGAGTGCTCCATTGCACATGCGTCATCTTCAGCTTGCTGTGATTCCATTTTTAAGACTTCAGTGAAAAATCTTGTGAGAACATGATGTCTGCTGAGAATTTTTCGAGCAAGAGCAGTGCCTTCATCTGTAAGTTTAATATATTCCCTTTGAGCGTAGTCAATTAGACCAAGGTCTGAAAGTCGTTTCATAGCGGGGCTTACACTGCCAGCTTTTACATTTCTGGCTTTTGAAATATCACGCACCCTGACAAACCCTTGTTTCTGTGTGAAAAGATAAATAGTTTCAAGGTAATCTTCGAGAGCACTGGTAAGTTGGTTTTCATTAATTTGATCAGTCATATGTGTGTCCTGTTGTGAGCATATGCCATTTAGACGAGTCTTAATCTCTAAGAATAGCTCCTGAAGAAGAAAAATAAAGCTGATTTTTAATAACGTCAAAGTAAAATCGCCCTGTGGTTCTGTAAAGACTGTATGTCAGGATATTAACTTATTTGACCTTCCAGACCGCTTTCAGAGTAATACGATTGAATTGAATTTTTAAAATATCATTCAATTTTACACTCACAATAATATGGTTTCGATACTTTTATTCCGAATGCGGTCTAATCGGAGATGCTATGGCCAGATCCTTTCTATTATTTTCCACAATGCTTTTAGCAAGTAACATTTTCATGACGTTTGCCTGGTATGGTCACCTCAAAGGACTCAGGGAAAAGCCGCTGTTTATAGCCATCCTTATCTCCTGGGGGATTGCATTTTTTGAGTATCTCATTCAAGTTCCAGCGAACAGGATAGGGTTCAGACATCTGGATCTGGCACAATTGAAGATAATGCAGGAAGTAATAACATTGATTGTTTTTGTTCCGTTTTCGGTTCTTTATATGGGCCAGAAATTCCGTCTGGATTTTCTATGGGCTGGTTTATGTATTCTGGGCGCTGTATATTTTATATTTAGAAATTAGATTTTGTAAAAACATAGGTGTAAAAGAGAAAAACTACTGGATTACGGCCTTCCAGGTCATTTTCTTACCGTGTTTATCAACGGCATCAAGAGAAGCAAATCCTTTTGGGGCCTTTGCTGGTATATCCAGCATGCCAGCACCCTGAGCGATAATATTTTTATCAATTCTTAAAGTGAAATTCAGAGGTGTTTTAGAATTAAATTTTATAGTTTTTCCAGCAACCATATTGATTGGTTTAGTATCTGAATTATTTTCACCGAGGCTTGAACTTCCATAGATTGCTCCTGTGGAAAAATCGACGGCAAGTGCTATGATTCCGGGAATAAGACCTGGAATCAGCCATAGAATATCCATGACAAGGGCTGCGGTATCCATTTGTCCACCTTTTGCTCCGCCACCTCTACGATCCGGATGAAGGATATATGCACATCCGGCAGAAATAGTAAAAAGACCTACGAATGCCACAACTAAAATTCTGTTTTTTAATGATTTCATGAGATTCTCCTTTCCTTTGCGGGTTTTAATCTAGACTGATTTTAAAAGCAAAAGTTTATTTGTCAATGAAATATTCAGGAATCAGGATTCTATTATGGCGAATTAAAAAAGGCGTTGAAGAATCTGAAAAATTGATTATGCTCCATTCATGAAACTGCAAAAGATCCAAACAAATGAAGTCAAATATCCATCAGGGAAATCAGTGTCTTCAATAATAGCGGGCTTGTCCTTTGTTCTGACTGTTTCCAGTTGTGGAAGTGCGTCAACTGAATCCACAATAGTAACTCCTGAAGATCGGAAAGGAAGCAGTAATAAAACCGATACATCCAAAGATTCCAATATCCCGGATCCGGCATCGAAAGTTGATACTGACGGAGATGGAATCCCCGATGTTCGAGACGCTTGTCCAGATAAGCCCGAGGATCGTGATGGGTTTGATGACTCAGATGGATGTCCTGATTTGGATAATGATGGTGACGGAATTCCAGATACTGATGATGCCTGCCCAAATACAAAGGGCGAGAAAAATAATGATAAACGAAGAAATGGTTGTCCAGTAATGAGAATGCCTGGACAGCAGATAAGAGTTTCATAAGCATCCAATATCAATGTAAAATTACAAAAGCGGGAAGCCAATATTCACTCTTCTAATCTCGATCCTTTTTCTCAGGAAACGGACTAGCGCTGGGATTTCCGGGGCCAGTGGCCGGAAAGGTGGTGAGCAAGTTTGTAAATCCCGAAGGATATACTTGCATGCTCAATGAAAACACCTTCGTGGTGGTGAAGTTCCGCAGGTGTAAAGTTATAAATTGCTTTAATGCCTGCTTTTACAAGGGTTTCAGCTACTTCATAAGCGGCTTTTTCAGGAACCGCAATTATCGCTATATCGACGGGAATTTCTTTTATCTTTTCTTCAAGCAGTCGAAAGTCCTGAACAACAATGCCTCCAATATCCTGACCGATGAGACCTTTATTATTGTCGAAAATCAGTTTTACTCTAAATTCTCTACTCTCGAAACCTCGGTACGTTGCCAGGGCTCGGCCGATGTTTCCAGCTCCAACGATGGCTAGATTATAAACTCGAGTCAGTCCGAGAATTTTCTCCAGAGCATCGATGAGAAAGTCAATATTGTATCCATAACGAGCTTTCCCAAAGACACCAAAGTACGAGAGATCCTTTCGGATTTGAGTGTCTTTGAGTCCCAGGCTTTCACCCAGAGCCTGAGATGATACATTGGCATCACCAATAACCCGGAAGCGATAGAGTTGCATCAGATATCTGGGCAAACGCTCCATCGTAGCATGAGGAATGGGATTTCCTTTCGATGAAATGGTGCTATCTCCGTTCATTGTCCACCTCTTTTAACAAAAATGTAAAGACGGTTCAGTTCATTTACTGACCAGAGAATGTCATCATATGCGAAGGGAATCTCCACGGTAATGGTTCTCTTTTTTCCTGTAATTTTGATATTATTCAAAGCAATACCAGTTTTAGATGCCCCCGGTGCTAATTTTTCAATATGGATACGGCTGTTTAAGGCCAGTTGTTTCCAATAGGTCAGGGCATTAAACAGATCATTGGAATAATTAACGGTCGAAATTAAACTAATGGCAAATAAACCCTGCTTTTCAACAACTTGTATTGTCTTAAGTTTGAACCCAGGAAGTTTTTTGAAAACTTTTTCAAGGGTGGATTTCTTGAATTGACTAAGATATACAGCCATTGACGAAACTTCATGGTTTATTTTGACGGAACTCAAACCCGCTGAAAGCCCCTTGGGGTAATTAAAATATTTTTTGTTTATCCCGATGGGACCCTTTGGATCCGGAGCTGCAGAAAGGATTTCAAATTTGCCTTCATTATTGAGTTTAATGAAATAAAGACTGCTCACGGAACCTGAAGTTTTTAAAATCTTTCCTGTTGTGGTCAGATTTTTGTCCGAGATCCAGATATACCCGGCGCTACCTTCCGGAAGTTTGAACTCATCCGTTAGAACCGGTTCTGGAGCAGGTTTCTTGATTTTATCGGGAGTTTTCAGATCGCTCTTCTGTGTCTCAGGTGTGTCTTTTGTATTTTCCACCAGCAGTGGTTTGTCGTCCTTACTGGATTTGCAGTTTACTAGAAACAAAGATAGAAAAATCAGAAAAAAAGTTTTCACAGGTCACCATAATAAAGTTTCCGCTTAAATGTTCCAGAAAGGAACTCATGCGGATAAAAGCGTCTAAAAAATCTGAAGATACTTTTATACCTGATCAGGAAAAAATTCACAAACAAAATGTGAACTCTTTCTTTAAAACCGATCTATGTGCAAACGAAACGAAAATTGACCGCTTGTGAAGTAATACGATTGTGTTGAATTTTAGAGAAAAACTTCAGGCAAAGACCCCTTTGAAATACCGAAAATCAAATTTTTCGCCCAATTATTGCTCAGGACAGTAACCGCAAGGTGTTGAAAATATAAGTAGATCGCTTGCGGAGTAATACGAGTGTGACTTGTTTTAAAGAAATGCTTCAGGAATGAGCCCCCTGTTTTCCTGTTCCTGCTACTGAGTTCCTGTTTCCCTGAAATTTTAAAAAGGGACACAGGTAGTCAGGCAATCAGGATCAGGTTCAGGTCATAAACATTTAAAATCAAAGCATAATTACAAAGGGTAGGATGACAATATTCACTTTTTAGATTTCGATCCTTTTACTCATGAAGCGGTCAAAAGAAAAACTTCAGGCAAAGAACCCTTTGAAAAATTGAATTTCAGGACAGTAACTATTTAGCTGAATTTACGAAGGGGAAGATTCGGTCCCGGGGTTTCGGTATAGGCAGGATCTAATATTTTATTAGAGGAGTCGACCAACACAACGGTGGGTTGATAATTTCGGGCAGCAGATTCTTCAATATCTGTAAAAGTAGCAATAATAACAACATCTCCCGGGTTTACCAGATGTGCAGCTGCTCCATTGATGCAGATTGTACCGCTGCCGCGAGGTCCTTCAATGGCATAGGTCGTTAGCCTTGAGCCGTTAGTGACGTTCCAGATGTGCACTTCCTCCCATGGAAGTATATCTGCTTTTTCAAGAAGGTCCGTATCGATGGTAAGCGAGCCTTCATATTCTAGATCCGCCTGAGTCACGGTGGCTCGATGGATCTTGGATTTGAACATACGCCTGAAACCCATTTTAAAATCCTCATTCCGATGGATAATTTCCAGAGAATTCATCCATTGGTGAAAGTGCCATAACATGCCGATAATACAATATTAAGAACGAGTTGATTACGGCTTGTCAGGCATGAAAACTTCAATGGTGTTTAAAATCACGATATCCGTCTTCATCGGTTCCGGTGCAGATTTTAGTCACCAAATGCTTCAAGTCAAATGGTTTTACAAATATTATTGGGCTAAATTGATGGTGAAGATAAATTTTCCTGTTATTTTAAAAAATTAAAACATTTGAATCATTGCGTTTATAACAGGTTAGAGAATTCAGACGGAAAAATTAAAGAATGTAGCGGCTGAGATCTTCTTTTTCGAGAATTGGCTTCAGAGTATTTACAACGTGGGCTTCATCGATGATGAACCGTTCCCCTGAACGCTCCGGCGCAGTGAAACTGAGCTCATCCAAAAGAGCTTCCATTACAGTATGAAGTCGTCTGGCTCCAATGTTTTCATGGGTTCGGTTAAGATCTGCTGCAATTGAAGCGATTTTTCGTACAGCAGAGTCATCGAATTCAAGGATGACACCTTCCGTGGAAAGAAGGGCACTGTATTGTCTTAAAAGGGCATTTTGAGGTTCTGTGAGAATCCTGTAAAACTCATTTTCACCCAGATTGTCCAGTTCAACCCTGATTGGGAAACGACCCTGAATCTCAGGGATCAAATCCGATGGCTTTGCCACATGAAAAGCACCAGCGGCAATAAAGAGGATGTGATCTGTTCGTACCGAACCATGCTTTGTCATTACTGTTGAACCCTCAATTATCGGAAGGAGATCCCGCTGTACTCCCTCACGTGAAACGTCAGGTCCTCGCGCACTTTCGCGACCGGCAATTTTATCTATTTCGTCAAGGAAAACAATTCCATGGTTTTCAACACGATTAATGGCATCCTTTGTTACTCGATCCATATCGATAAGTTTGCCAGCTTCCTGAGATGTTAAAATTTCAAGAGCTTCCGGAACCGTGACTTTCCGTTTTTTAGTTTTTGACATGCCACCAAACATATCTTTGAGATTAATACCCATTTCTTCCATGCCCTGAGGCGAAAAAATTTCTACAAAAGGCTGGTTATTGTCTGAAGTTTCAATTTCAACAGTGCGATCATCAAGAGCCCCGCTTTTTAACATCTTGCGAAGCTTTTCTCTGGTGGTTTTGCGTCTTTCAAGAGCATCAGGATCATTAGATGCATCAGGGAGTGTGCCAGGAGTTGCCGGGGCTGGAACCGGTGTCGGGAAGAGGATATCAAGAAGTTTTTCCTCGGCGCTGATGCGAGCCTTTTCCTGAACCCTCGTGGATTCCTCTTCTTTAACAATTCCAATACCCATTTCCACAAGATCGCGTATCATGGAATCTACATCGCGGCCAACATAGCCGACTTCTGTAAATTTACTTGCTTCGACTTTTATAAATGGAGCGCCTGCGAGGCGTGAAAGACGTCGGGCAATTTCAGTTTTTCCGACACCAGTAGGGCCGATCATAATTATATTTTTAGGAAGTATTTCATCCCTGAGTTCCGGTTCGACCTGTTGTCTCCTCCAACGGTTTCGCAGGGCTATAGCACAAGCTCTTTTAGCCTTTTTCTGACCGATAATGTAGCGGTCAAGTTCGTCTACAATACTTCTGGGGGTTAAGTTAAATTGTTCTCCGTTATTTATTTCCATGGATTATCTCCGGGCAAATCATTGGCCAAGTTCAAGAGCCGTAATAGAATTGTTTGTATAAATGCAAATCTCTGATGCGGTTTGAAGCGCCTCTTTAGCTATTTCAAGGGCCGTCATTTTCGTGTGTTTTATAAGCATTTTTGCTGCTGCAAGGGCGTATCCACCGCCACTTCCAATGGTGAGAATATCGTCGTCAGGTTCAATGATGTCTCCGTTTCCACTGATGAGATACATGTTTTTCCCATCACTTACTATTAGCACGGCTTCCAGATGCCTCAGGAATTTATCCATTCGCCAATCTTTTGCAAGTTCAACAGCGGCACGAGTAAGATTTCCACCGACACTTTCCATTTTTGATTCAAGGCGTTCAAAAAGTGCAATTCCGTCAGCGGCACTTCCAGCAAAGCCTGCCATAACTTTTCCCCCCGAAAGGAGACGTACTTTCTTCGCTCCAGATTTCATAACCTGACTTCCGAGGGTGACTTGTCCATCCCCGGCTATGGCTATAACGCCGTTTTTTCGAACTGCAATGATTGTCGTTGATCTAGTTTTCATAAAGCAAACTCCATTTTGTCCCTCTGTCCTGAATTAAAATTCAGTCTAAAAAGTCGAAACCAGTATTTCGGACAGTAACCTAACAATTAATTTCTCCGGCGCAATGTGTGGTTTAAAAATCCTTCAAGTTTTGCCGCAAGATTTTTGTATTCAAACTGAAATTCAATTTTTGCCCGGGCGCTTTGACCCATTTCGGATCCTTTATTAGTGTCTTCGAGAATCTCCAGACAACGATCCTGCATTATTTCTGCATTCCTTTCAGGTACTAAAAACCCCGTGACTCCTTCTTCAATAATATCCGGAAAAATTCCGTGACAGGAAGCTACCTGAGGCACCTGAGCAAGGGATGAAAGTATTGAGTAAATTCCGCTGAAATCCCTTTCACCATCAATCCTGGTCACATCGGGACTTAAAAATAGCTGGCACTGAGGAACTTTCTGGAAAAAATCTTTATAGTTTTCAATTGTAATAATTTCAACACTGGTTCTTGAATCCTTGAGACAGTTCGAAAAATCAAAGTGATCTTTTTCGCAGAAAATACGCAGGGGAGTGTTAAATCCCAGATCATTTATTAAAGATGCACAGATTACAGCATAATTGAGGGATGTTGGGTCGGACGCAAATGTTCCAATTCCCCACCGGACGTCCTGATGAATGTACTCATTAAATTCAGGTGGCATAGGTAGAACCATTATTTTATCCCGTGTGACTCCGTGTGATACAAGGATTTCAGTCACTTCCGTACAACGGGTTAAAAATGCGCAAGCTTTGTTTAATGCAGATTTGATTTCATCGGCGGCCGGACCGGCTTTAATGAAAGACCGTACAGCTCTCCAACTCTGTGGGAGCCTTGAGAAAACAGCGACCAGTGGCAGGCTTGTTTGCGCAGCCATAACAAGACCTGCTTCATCAAATCCCAATGCCAGATCAAAATGTCCTTCCTCAATGATTGACTTCCAGTTTGTGGGAAGAGTGGCGAGTCTTGATGGGGCAATTATTCCGAAAATGCCATTGTCGTATTCATGAATATTCAATGCTTTCAAGACGTTATTCTTGCGGCAGAAAATTTCGAACTCCATTCCCAGATTTTGGCAAGTTGACAAAAAACCATCCGGCAAAAAAAATGTTTTTCGATCATAAAAGTCGGTAAAAACTGCAATCTTCATATTTCGTCATATACCGGAAGAAGTATTGTGAAAACAGTGCCTTCGGAAGCGGAGCTTGCTACAGTGATTGTTCCTCGATGGTCCTCAATAATCTGTTTGCTCAGAGCGAGTCCCAGGCCGGTTCCCGATCGCCTCGTTGTGAAAAAGGCATCAAAAATTTTCCCTTGAATTTTCTCCGGTATTCCTTCCCCTGTATCCTTTACCTGCATTTTTATATGTTGTTTATCTGCTCGGCAGGAAACAACTATTTCTCCGCCATTTTCCATAGCATTACCTGCATTCCGGATAAGATTCATTAATACTTGACGTAAAAGGTTTTCATCTGCAGGAGTAAAGATGTCCTCAACATTCAAGTCTCTAACAATAACAATGTTGCTTAGTGCCAAATCTCCTTCAATGAAATCAAGGAAATCATTAAGCAAATCAATTATGTTGACTTTTGTCAGAGTCATCTTTGGCGCCCGGGCAAATTGTAAATAACCATCGGTAATTGTTGAAAGTCTGTCGACTTCTTTACCAAGAGCCTGAAGTGTTTCTATTATTTCAATGTTACCTTGCGATTCCTCTGATAAATCCTCCACCAGTTCCGTGAGTAAATCTACCTGAAAGCTTACTGCCGCAAGGGGATTCCGAATTTCATGAGCAATCTGGGAAGCCAGTTTTCCTGCTGTGGCAAGACGTTCCGTTTGGATAAGGCGGTTTTCTCTTTCTTCAATTGCCTTTGCCATGCGGTTAAATTCACGTGCGAGAGTACCAATTTCATCATCCGAATTAACTTTGACCTGAACGCTGAGGTCTCCTTTGCCGATTCGGCCAACTGCCGCTGCAAGATTCTTAAGATATTTAAGGGGAATTGAACTCAAGTAGATAACAAGAAGACTGATGAACAATGAAATAATGAGAAGAAAAATCTGACTGTCCATGGTTGTTTTTTCGGACTTTTCCATGACGCTCGCTACAGTCATAATCCGACTTCTGGAAACTGTAACCATTTTTTTAATTTTCGACATGATGACCTGTTCCCGTCGGCTGATATATTTTAGTCTTGCCTGAGGAGAATCTGTATCTGTCGTAAGAAGTTCATTAAAACGAGTCGTCAAGTCTTTAATATCTTTACTTATTGCTTCAATCAGTGGAGTGATTTTTTCTTTAACGAATTCTTTTTCACGGCCTGGAACGGATGTGACACGGTAGAGAATCATTTTCTCGAGTTTACGAAAGCTACGGTCCCGCTTATCTCTGGTTAGAACTATCCATCGCTTTAGAAGTTCCGTCTTGCGGGGGCTCTTTCCAGTGCTTTCAGTCAAGCTCTTTAAAAGCAGAATGAGTGATGACTGACTTGTCTCAAGACTCTGAATCTGAAATATAAAATTCAGATGAAAGTCTTTAAGAATTTGAAATTCCTCGCTTGTGCGGTTGAGACTTCTCAATCCGTACAACTGAACCCCGGAAAAAACGAGGACCAATACGGCGAATCCAGAAAATAATCGAGTGGGAAGCGAGAGTAGTATCACCGCGCATAGCCTGAGGTGCCCTGCAGGAAGTTTGGATCTCCTTCAAGAGGGACAATGCAGATGAAACTCAAATCGGAGTTTCGATCCGCCATGAATTGATGCAGGGAATTGCCAGGTACATAAGCATATGAGCCAGCTTTTATTTCATGAAGTTCTCCCTCAAGAAACAAAGTGCCTTGCCCGGATGTTATGTAGTTAATATGGGGCCATGGGTGAGAATGACGCGGAGTGAACCCTTCGTTTTCCAGAGTGAATAAACGCATTACATGGTTGTCCCAGCCGTTTTCCGGATGGATAAGTACCTTTTTTGAAGCGCCTTTGATTCCTTCTCCTGACAGTTCAATGGATTTTAATTCGTCAATGTGTCCGATAGCCATCTGGAAGTCCTTTCAGTGAAGGGTTTTTTCCTTCTTTTTAAAAACAATATCGAATACCGCATTCTTAAGGCGTTTTGCCATTACTTTCAGATCGTCAAAGAGTTCCGGATCTTCGATAATTTTGAAAATAGCCCCGTTTCGGCCCTTGAGTATCTTCAGGGTCTTCTCCGTTTCCACCTTTGCAAAGTTAAGTTCTTTGCGTAAAACTGCAATATTCGACTTGGTTATTTCCAGCTTTTTCTTTATTTCCGGAAGTTGAAGATTTTTAATGTACGCCTCAATCGCTAATGATTTCTTTTCCAGTTCATTACTCGCATGGCGAATGTATTTATCAAGGGCCCAGATTCTCGCAATAAGGCTGACTTGTGGGGCATTCTTGCCGATGTGCTGCACCCCTTCAAATCCCGTAAGATTACGAATTCGATTAATGATTTGCCGTGTCAGTTTTGTATCTCCAGAAACTGAGGCCATGTGACCACGAAATTTTGAAGCAGCTATCCCTAGCTTGACACCATCGGGGGCTAGATTATCAATGATTTTCATTGAACGTTCAACAGTGTTGTATAACTGTTCGAGCAGTCTGTCTATCTGACTTGGATCTACTCCACGAAGGGTTTCTCCCGGTTTCACGGGGGGGCCAGGGTCCGTGTTATCTTCGGGCATAACTATATTAATGTGCCGCAAACCTATAATGCTTACGGATTCAAAGTAGACACGACTGTTTTTACGGATATAGTTACGATAACGGTTATTTATCCATAGTTTCAGGCGGGTCATATGCATATTATCTTTTTTTAAAAGGTAAAACCCCTGGACATGACCAACTTTTATATTTCCTATTTTGACATCACTTCCGTTTTCAATGGTTCCGATTCGTTCGAAGTCAACATTTATATAATAACCATTTTCAAGGAAACCTTTTCCAAACAGGAAAACCCAACTCAGCATTGCTGCAAAAGCCAGTATTCCAACAAAACCCAGTAAACTCTGATATTTGGGTGATTCCATCAGTCTTTCCAGAACAGTTTCCAGGGATTTTCTCTGAGATCCCGTACAAGTTCTTTGAGGTCTTCATAGACTTCACGCTTTGTCATCAGTGCGCCCACGGTTCCGTTACCCGAACTGACAGAGCGAGCCAGTTTTGTCCCCTCTCGGGTAAGAGTTATAGCTTCGGAACTGAGGTTGTTTATACGGTCTAAAGACTGGAAAATCTTTTCCTTATCATTGACGTTAATGATTTTTGTCATGGTGCTGACATCCGTCAAAGTCGTGTCAATTTTTGTCATTACGCTCGGAAGGCGGCTTGACAGAACGTTAAGCATATAATCAGTGGAACGAATGATGTGGACGATCTTTTTTCCATCTCCGATACTCGAATTAACAGTTGAAAGACTCTTTTCTACTTCAGTTAGAACATTGGAACTTTTCGCGACCATTGAGTTGATCTCTGTTTTATTCTTTTCAAGAATATCATTGACATTTCCAAGTGTTTTAGTGGTACGCTGGATTGCAAGGCGTATGTTCTGTTGTTCAGACGAAAGTATATTTGTTACCTGATCCAGAAAAGTATAGAGTTTTCCAATGACAAGGTCAGTTCGGGGAGGACTTTCACCTTTTATGGCAAGGCTTTCCCCAGATAGAACTGAACTCTGGGGGCTGTCCATATTACCTGGCTCAATTTCTACATATTGTTCTCCCAAAATACCCTGAGTGTTAATAAAAACACGGCTGTCTGAACGAACGGCATTCCGGGCCTTTTCGTTGATCCACAGCTTGATTCGCACAAAAACGCGGCGATTTACTTTGGTATCAAATTCTCCACCCATGAAGCGGATACTTTCCACCCGTCCCATTTTAATGCCGGAGATCTTAACCGGGGCTCCGGGACTCAAGTTGCCTGCAAAATCAAAATCAACGTATATATAATAACCCTTGCCCAGACTGTAGTTGCCAAGAATAAAAATGAACCCACCTAAAACCACCAGGGAGATGATGATCAGAAGTCCGACTTTGAATTGCAGTGCTCTGGAACCCATTAAAACCTCCAATACAGTGCATGTTTTGCCATGCACCGTGCATTTTTTTACCATGTGGCGGGTGAAACCAGGGTGCGTAAAATGCACAAACCCACTGGATCAATAACACAATTTTTCATATGTCACAATGAAAGGTGAACAGTTGTCTAAACTGAAGCTATAAGACCTGCAAGGGAAGACGCACGCTTGAGAGCAGATTCAAATATTGCATTCACTTCGGTTTCGTTTATACCAAGCAATAAGCAGGCATCGAAAATGTCCGTAATTCCACCATCTTTATCAGGTGTTCTAAGCAGAGCTGCAATACGCACGGGAGGTAAAATTTCATGCCCGTTTACTTCAGACCCGTGATGACCACGGATTCCAGCGGCAATATTTTCAGGAAGTTGCCACAAATCACAAATCCATGAAGCCACTTCTGCGTGATCCCACTTCAGTGACTGACGTTCAATGTCTGCGAGATTTCCGCCATCTTTCGCCCAGCGGCTTAAAATAGGTTCATAGTCTTCTACTCTCTGGCATGCGAGAAATGGAAGTGCCATATCTTGAAGGAAGGCACCTGTAAAGCATTCGGATTCCCGGGCGGGGCAAATTCGTTTTGCTACTTCATCAGCTATCATTGCCCTCTGGGCCGATACAAGCCAGAAATCGGATGGATTAAGGGAATTACATCTTTTTCTTGGGATGTTTCGGGCAATTCCCACACTGATTACCAGTGATTCAAGTTGAGAAAGACCAACAAGTGCAATGGCTTGCGTGATGTTGTCAATGCGTTTAACAGGACAGAACGCCGGAGAGTTGGCCATGCGCAGAAGTTTCACTGACAATCCCGGGTCAAGAGAGAAAGAGGCAGCAATCTGAGAATAACTTGAGTTTGGATCTCTTAATTTACGAAGAATTTCCATCACTACTGCTGGAAAAGATGGCAACTCGTATCCCTTGAGGACCTTTTTCAAATTGCTCGCAGGATCAAATGCTTTAGAAAAAAAGGAAAACATGAATCTCCTGTGGTTCCAAGTGGTTATTTTCTATTCAGCTCGACGGGACATTTTATTCCCAAGGATACTCAAAAGGCCGCCCAAACCCATGTATCCGGTAATTGCCTGAATGACGACCCAAATCTGGGCTGCCTGTGACATAGGAACAGCATCACCATAACCCAGAGTTGTAACTGTTACAACGCTGAAATATAGCGGCGAAATTGGTGTTTCATAGATCCCAAAGTCGATATCAACAATGGTGTAAACAAGAGCAAAGATAACGGTAATTACAAGCATCCATGTGAACCATCTTATAAGGCTTCTCCCGCAGTCTGATGAAATTTTCCAGACTTTATAAATGAATTCGTGCCAGGATGATTTTGTCCGGAACTCATAAAGGTAGTTTTCGTCAGCAATAAACCGGCGGATCAGAAATGCCCCCCGTAGATCCATATCCCTGATATCCGCTCCAATCCAGTTAGCCTGTCGATAGTTTTTCAGAGTAATCAGTCGGCAACGCTGCATATCCGCCATCTCGAAACTTGTATTCTTAACATCAGCTAACTTGAAATCGGATCCGGCAACGTTAGCCCGCGTCAGGAGGGCTCCGGAAAGATCTGTCTGAGCAAAACGGCACTCTTTTGCATGCAAAGCCCGGAGATCGCTTTTGTGGAGGATCGAAGAACTGAAGGATGAATTAACAAGTTTGGCACCGATGAAACTGGAATGGCTGAAATCAGCTCCCGCGAATCCGGCGTTAGTGCCACTGCATTCATTAAATATGGCATGACGGGCCGTAGCCCCTAAAAACTCCGTACGATTCAGCGTTGCCATTTCCAGATGGGCGTGATTCAGGCGTGTATAACTCAGATTGGATCCGGAAAGGTCCGAACGATTCAGGTTAGCTCCGGTAAGATCGTAATTTGAAAGATCAAGCTCGCTTAAATCGAGATTTACGAGTGGGATCTGGCGAAGATCCATTGCAGCCGGTCGCTGGGAATTGCCATAATTGCAGGACGATTTAAGGAAATCATAAGTTTCCTGCCATTCAGGTTTTCCTGTTTCAGGGTTCTTTACTTTCCAGCGGGAAAGGAGTTTGTCAGCATGTTCCTTTTTCGGATCAGTCATTTAAATCCTCACGGTCTATATTCAACTATATCGACTGATTGCGTTATATTTTCAGAGAAAAATATATATTGTCTGGTGGCAAAGGGGGATTAGACTGCTTTCGAGTAAAAGGATCGAGAATAGAACAGTGAGTATTTTCTTTCAGTCTTTTTAATTTTACATTGATATTGAATGTTTATGACCTGATCCTGAGCCTGTTTGCCTGACTGCCTGAGTTCCTGTTAAAAAAAATCAGGCAAACAGGAAATCATTAGCATGAACAAGGTAATCAGGTAGGCAATAACGCGCAGCGGAATGCTTTAGAGGGGCTCATTCCTGTAGCATTTACTGAAAATTGTTCACTATAGTATTACTCCGAAAACGGTAACGTGGGCATCGCTGTAAATGTGAAGGCTATTTTTCCCTATCAAAGGGCCATGCCATAATGCCACCTTCGAGGACTTTCACATTTGTGTAGCCAGCTGACACCAGAATCAGGGCCGCCTCATATCCTCGGAGGGAAATCTTACAAAAAGTAATGATTTCGTGATTTTTATCGGCGGGAAGTTCATTGATTCGTTTTCTCAGGGCTCCAAGGGGAATCAGGACTTCTCCTATTCCAAGGCGCATAGCTTCAAATTCGTCAGGACCACGGACATCCAGAATGAAGGGTTTTGATGTGTTGTCACACTTCATTTTACGGACTTCCCTCGCGCTGATGCCCTTCATTCGTCCAAGAAGTTTGTTCTCCATAGCGTGGGCACAAGCAATGAAATTGTCCACAGCCAGAGAAAATGGAGGTGCATAGGGCAGGTCGAGATCCCTGAGATCATTGATCGTTAGACCGCCTTTGATTGCTAAAGCTGCCTGAGCTACCTGTTTAGATACATCCCCGGGGCCTGTACATTGGAAACCGATTAGTCTACCTGTTTTGCGATCCACAACCATTTTGGAAATCAGGAGCAAACCATTCATAAAGCCAGGTTTGTCTGGTCCTGTTATAATGACAGTTTCGACATCGTAGCCAGCGGCTCTTGCGGCTTTTTCATTGCAGCCCGTAGCGCCAGCACTGTACTCGAAAATGCGACAGATGGCTGTTTGTATAGTTCCGGAGAACTTTACCTCTGGGCCGTTTATCATGTTCTCTGCTGCAATACGGCCTTGAAGATTTGCCAGATCGCCCATAGGACTGTATGTTTGCTTTTGTGTAATTATATGATTTATTTCAATACAATCACCCGCGGCGTATATGTCCGGATCACTGGTCTGGAGAAAACTGTTGACCTTAATTCCACCGGCAGCACCGATTTCAAGGCCTGCTTTTTCAGCTAGCTCCCTGTTTGGTAAAACACCGATGGCGACTACGGCTAGTTCACATGGGATTTCTGTTCCGTTTCCAAGTTTGACTGCCGTTATTACTCCGTTTTCGCCTATAAGTTTTTCAACTTTCATCCCGGTGAAAACATTTACTCCCTTTGTTTTAAGGTGTTTTTCAACATGAGCGGCAAGTTCCCAGTCAAGATAAGGCAGGACCTGATCCGCCATTTCAACAATTGTGATTTCGATTCCAGCAAGACGAAGGGCTTCAGCGGTCTCGATACCTATGAGACCACCACCGATGATGACAGCCTTGCGAATCTTTTTTTCATCACGAATTTTTCTTAAATATTCCGCATCAGAAATGGATTGAAGTGTTGTTACTCCATCAAGTTCAAGGCCTTCTTTAAAAGGCATTCGAGGGATGGAACCGGTAGAAATCATCAATTTATCATAAGAAAGGACGAACTCTTCACCATTTGTGCGTTTGCAACTAACGGTCTTTTCTGCACGGTTAATTGCAACAACTTCAGTTTCAGTTTCAGCTTTTATTGCTTTTGCATTCATGTAGAAAGTTGGGTCACGCAAAACGCCTGTGGGGGTGCAAAGCAGCATGTTTCGGTTATCGAACACTCCTCCTACAAAATAGGGATAACCGCAGCTTGCCATGGAAAGGAATTTACCTTTTTCAATGATAGTAATGTCCGCATCTTCACTGAGTCTGCGCACTTTAGCAGCGGTTTTTGGTCCGGCAGCGGAACCACCAATAATGATTACTTTTTCTGACATAAATCACCTCCTGGACCCATTGCGGTCCTGGATTCTGATAACGCGTTTATTGATAAATGTAAATAACATATGCCAATAAAACATGTAAAAATTTTGAGCGATTGATATAAACCAACATGCGCACCAAAGTCTGTTACGAAAGGTTTCTATACCCAATGCTATTTGGTTAAGGCGTATTAACTGTTATTGTTAAAAAAAAGAATAAGCATTGATAAAATCAAGAACATTCAGGAAATCAGGTAGCGAGGG
The DNA here is from genome assembly GCA_018821305.1 of Myxococcota bacterium. GTDB lineage: Bacteria > Myxococcota_A > Polyangia > HGW-17 > HGW-17 > JAHJMN01. The sequence goes on along the minus strand of JAHJMN010000085.1, from coordinate 19,200 downwards.
AATCAGCAAAACAGGGGCAGGGATCAGGATTGAAAACAGGGATTTATATTTCAGTATTCAGGATCGTCGCTGTTGTTTGCAGCACGTTCTTTCAGAAATTCAAGGAACGCAATAGCTGCGTTAAGGTCAACAGCTGGAATCATATCTATCAGTTCCCGGGCTTGTTTTCTGAGAGTTTCGGCGGGGGAAAGAATGGAAACGGCAGCGGTAACGTTAACGGGCTCATCTTCGGGTACTTCTACATTATCACCCCAGGGAGGGGCAATTTCAACGGGGAGATTTAATGCGGAAAGCCAGGTGTTAATGTGGTCATGAAGGTGAATTGCGCGATAACTGTACCATCGTTCACGAATACCAGGAAAATGGACGAGAAGATCTTTGAAACGCCTGAAAGCACCTTTTCCGTCAATGGAGACAAGTAGTTTTTCTTTAATTTTGTCTTCTGTGACCGTTGAGACGAATTTTTCCATCCAGCGGTACTGTTCCCTTGATGATGCCGGCTCAACCCGGAGATAGCGTTCAGTGTTAGCTTCAACTTCGCGTCTGCGCTCTTCCTCGTCTTCACTTTCACCGTAGAATACCAGTACAGCGCCGGTTACAAGGTCAAGATACGAATACACGTTTGGTGCATTTCGTTCACAGGCCAGTTCCAGTTCTTCCCAGTCGACGATGAGTGGCATATTTACACCATGAAATTAGAAAGTGAAATGTTGGGGCAGAGAATACTTCATTTCTTCAGAGTATGCTCTTACAACTTCGTTGACATCTTCTTCATACCGTACTACGCCTATAGCAATTTCACGAAGGGCTGTAACAGCATGTTTATTTTTACATTTTACCAGGGGTGTCATTCCCGGACGCGCTAACTCACGAACTCGTTCAGATGCAAGTCTAACGAGGGCAAAACGATTTGGTACTTTTTCAAGGCAATCTTCAACGGTAACTCTGGCCATGGATTTCTCCTTCAAAGATGTTCATGTCTTCGGCAAAGCAGGTATATTCTGAGATGACCGGACACGTACAAAAACCATAAGGGACGACAATATAATGCATGAGTTTGACAAGATCAATGTTATTTTGATTTTTAAAGGGTAAAACTGAAGTTTTAAACGAAAGAGAGGAATTACGGACAGTAGCCGTAGGGGCTTCCGTTCCATGCTTCAGTACACATGGTTGCAGTGCCGCCTGAGGATGAACATACAGTGCCAAGGAGGCAAAGTTCGTCACAAACATCTGTTTGTTGATTGCAGAAAAGACCTACGGAACATTCCGTTTCCGTCTGGCAGGGATCTCCAACACTTCCTGTACCATGCTCCGTTGTGCAGTTGCCCTGATAATTATCCTGACGATCAAAGTAGCAATAAGTCCCATTTCCGCATCCGGAGCCATCCACTGCGTTACATTCACCGCATGCTGCATCTCCTATGCAGTCGGAATCACGGCAATCACGATATCCGTCGCCATCATCGTCCTGCCAGTTTGAGCAATCCTGTTCTCTAGGAGTCTGACACCATGGATCCATTGCGCAGTCTGCATCGGCGCAATCGATGTCGCCATCGCCATCATCATCCCACATGTTATTGCAGATTTCTTCAGAGCCCGGGCAATAGGGTGAATTATAGCAGTCCCAGTCATCGCAATCGATGTCGCCATCACCGTCATCATCAAGGCCGTTATAGCAGATTTCCGTCTGAGCCTGACAAACCTGATTGTTCCAGCAATCCTGATCTTCACAGTCAACATATCCATCGCCATCATCATCAATCTGATTATTACAATTTTCAAGGAAGACACACTGATCCGCACAGTCGGAATCGTTGCAGTCAACGAAGCCGTCGTTGTCATCGTCAATGCCGTTTTCACAATCTTCCTGAGTGATCCAGCAGTCAGGGTGTTCACGACAGTCGCCGTCTTCACAGTCAACATCGCCGTCCATATCGTCGTCAATGCCGTTTGTGCAGTTTTCCACAGGAAGGTTGCAGTACTGGTGATTCCAGCAATCCTGATCTTCACAATCTACAAAACCGTCTTCATCATCGTCCTGCTCATTGTTGCAGACTTCTGTTAATTCGCATTCGTCTTCGCAATCGGCGTCATTGCAATCCACAAACCCGTCCCCATCGTCATCAACGCCATTGTCACAGATTTCATCATTTGTGATGCAGGATGGATGTTCGGAACAATCGGAGTCATCGCAGTCAATGGCACCATCGAGATCATCATCAAGGTTATTGTTGCAGATTTCCTCTGTTGCATTGCAGAATTGGCTGCCGGAGCAATCCTGATCATCGCAGTCTACATAACCATCGTCATCGTCGTCGATTTCATTGTTGCAGATTTCTGTGTATTCGCATTCGTTTACGCAATCGGCATCATCGCAATCCACAAATCCGTCACCATCATCATCCTGATCGTTGTCGCAGATTTCCTGAGTGCTGTTGCAGGCGGGATCACCAAAGCAGTTCTGGTCAAGACAGTCAATAAATCCATCGCCATCATCGTCCTTACCGTTATCACAGATCTCCTGAGCCGGATTTGAAGAATCATCGTCGCAACCCGGAGCTGCAATCATCGCAAGACCTAAAATTATAGAGATTGTAAGTTTTTTCATGGGTACTCCTCCTGAAATGGTATGACAGTATACACCTTTGTCTGTTCTGTGCAAAGTGGAGTGTTGATTTTTTTGTAATTTTTTCTTCAAAACACACTTTTAATAAATTAAATTCGCAACTATGGGCATATAAAATAGTCAATTTATGTTGTTTCGTTTCGGAATTCAGGACATAAAATATCTTTTGTGTTCCGTAATGGATTACAGGCAAGCAATTTCGCCTTGTGAAATGCAACAGGTTGAGAGGACGTTATTCAATTGAGACTGGCTTGTATCAGCGATCTTCACTTTGACCATAATATTGGATTACTCCCGGTTTTGGAAGATCGGGTAAAAAAACTGAGGCCCGATGTTCTTGTTTTAGGGGGAGATCTCTTTAACGGGTCTTCCCGCCTTGGTGCAATTCTGAAACGAATCAAAGATATTGTCCCGCGTTTACTGTTTGTGCCGGGGAATCACGACCTGTGGCTCACGGAAACCGCCGGGACCCTTAATTCCTCAGTCCTCTACACAGAAGTTCTGAGAGGTATTGCTCTGCGTAGCGGCGTTGATTACTTGGGAAATATGCCGGTAATTATTGGGAATACTGCATTTGTGGGAATAACGGGATGGTATGATGCTTTTCCTTCCGGTGATAAACATTCCCCGGATGAAAAGCTTTGCATTTTCCCGGGTTTAGATACTCCCATTGATGTTGTGTCCTGGCAGTGTGAACTCCTTAAAAAACAGTTTAAAGAAGTTCCTGAAACTATTGAACGAATTGTAGTTGTGTGCCACACAGTGCCATTTCTTTCCCTTGTAAAAGATATGGTACCAGATGATATTCTTTCTTATCAGGGCTCAGATCGTCTTGGAGAAACCATACTCTCGGAAAAACGTGTTCGTCATATTTTCAGCGGTCATCTCCACCGGTGCTTTTTTCATGCAGATGTGGGTAACGGAGTCAATTGGGAAAGTGTGGCCTGCGGCTATTCCAGAGAGTGGGATAAACCCATGGATGAACACATATCAGAAACCCTCCGCCTCATTGAACTCCACTGATTTTAAGCAATAAGGTTATTTTATATGACGTATGACTGGAAAAGAGCTGTTTTTTATGAAATCTTTCCTGACCGGTTTGCCAGGAGTGAGCGTGTAGAAAAGGTTGGTGTTTTTGAAGAATGGGATTCTCCACCATCAGTTTACGGGTTCAAAGGTGGTGACCTATACGGGGTAGTTGAGCATCTGGATTATCTAAGAGATCTAGGCATCAATGCAATCTATCTGACACCGGTTTTTACTTCTACGGCAAATCATCGTTATCACACAACGGATTACTTCAACGTGGATCCCATCCTTGGGGGAATGCCCGCTTTTGATGCTCTTATCAAGAGTGCCCATGAACGTGATATGCGCATTATTATTGATGGGGTTTTTAATCATGCCTCCCGCTCATTCCTGCAGTTTGCCCACACTGCGGAAAACGGCAGTGCATCACCCTATATCGACTGGTTTCATTTTGATCAGTCCGCTCTAAAGGATGGTGGCGGTATTGTGCCCTACGGTCGTATGCGCGGAAACAGTGATATACAGAAGTTCGGTTACCGTTGCTGGTGGGGACTTCCTGCCTTGCCAAAATTTAATACTTACAATCCGGAAGTTATAGAATTTGCTCTCAAAGTAGCTCGATTCTGGACGGAGAGGGGGATTGACGGTTGGAGATTTGATGTTCCTGAAGAAATTGAAAACCCTGATTTCTGGCCTTTGTTCTGCGCTCAGGTTCGCGAAGTTAATCCGTCGTGCTATCTCACGGGGGAAATCTGGGAAAACGGATCCAGCTGGGTTACTGAAAACCTCTTTGATTCAATAATGAATTATGAACTTGCAAAGAAAATCATCGGTTTTACCGTGGATGAATCTCCGGCAAAATCTGTTGTGCAGAATTCAAATTACAGGGATATTCAGCCCCTTGACGCCGAATCAGTAGCAGACTGGATTGACTCTTATTTTAAATTATTCGATTCTGAATCGCTTTTACGACAACTGAATCTGCTCGGTAGCCACGATACTCCGCGCACTTTTACAATATTGCGTCAAAATCCTCGCAAGCACTTGTTTGCCCACGCCCTTATATATCTGCTTCCGGGACTTCCCTGTGTGTACTACGGGGATGAAATTGGCCTCACAGGTGGAAAAGACCCTCATTGTAGAAAGACAATTCCTTCAGAAATTTTTAATAATGCGTTTGAGAATTCTATTTATAAGGGACTCTCAGATCTTGCTTCCCTCAGAAAGGAGCATTCGGTCCTCCGGGACGGAAAATATCGTCGCGCCATAGCAAAGGGTGACATTTTCAGTTTTTATCGACAGGATTCAGAGACCTGTTTTCTTTGCATTTTCAATAAATCCCGTTTTGGTACCGCTTTCAAATATCCGGACGAATTTCAACCCTCTCGTTTGATCTATCCCGCTGGGGGTGACTTGCACGACATGCTTTTAGCCCCTCATTCTTTCCGGATTATCTCAGGAAAAACACTCCAACGGTTTTAGCCAATGTCCTGATTTTATTTTGACACGCTGCGTCATAAGTGTATGAATATATTATCTAAATTTTGAAGTTTTTATTGACAATGCAATCCTGGCCCTCTAGATTACATCCTGTCAGTCTTCTCATACTGGCTCAGGATTTCCTATGAAAATTATTTCGATTATCACACTTATTCTTGCTCTGACAGCCGTTTCCTGTGAAGAAGTTAATAATGTCGTAATTGATAATCCTCCCCCGGGCTCCATGCTCGCACCGAGGCAGCAAGCTGAGGTTTTTGTTTCTGGCAAATCAGGTCCTATTCATATAAATGGTCAGATTTATTCAGGTAAATCTGCGTCAGTATCACTGGATCCCGTTGACGGACTGGGTTTTATTGTAGCGGGCCAACTAGGCTCCCGGTTATTGACTGTACGGTCCTATCATCAGGGTGAATTCCTTGAACCTGCAGGTTTTCATAGCGGAACAGTAAAAACCAGACTCGGCCCTGACATAATAGACAAGGCTCAGGGAGTTTCATTTGCTTCTTTATGCAGCGATATGATGGAAGGGCAGGAACTCGTTGAGTACATGCCAAACCCCATTACCGTTGAAACAACTATCGCATTTATTCCCGTTACAATTGAAGTTACTTCCACATCCGTCATCGCCGAAGGAATTGATGTTTCAATGTATTATGATGGCGATACACTTTATTTTCATTCGCTTCTGTCTAACGTGAACATCGTCTACAACGCTAAAACCGCTGGCATCAATTCATCAGGACAGGCTTTATACGAGTGGATGGAAGTATCCGGAGAAGTAATTCTGAGCACAACAGACAGTGATCTCATCAATATGTCCGCCATTGCTTCTGACCCGCACGTAACTGATGATGGCGGTATTCCTGAGGAAGCTTTCGGTTTTGTAATTGACGCCCTGGACGAGGAAGTTCGTAAGGCAATTATGGAAACCACTCGTAATTCTTCCCGGGTTGTATTTAACACACTCATGACGACTCTGGTTCCTCAGGTGCAACTGGATTTTGAGTATCCCATTACCCAGGTGACTCAAGTGGAAAGTCTGGTGAGTGGTGCTGGAAATGTTAGTCTCACGTATAGAACGGAAATTAAAGCTGAAACACCGATTTATGCAAAACCCGACCATGGAGTGCTCAAACGCACGCACCCTGATGGCAATTTTGAGCAGGGTATGACCATTACTTTCGGTAGTTCTCTTGTAAATCAGATAGCTTTTGCCATCTGGGATGCCGGTAATACTAATAATATAGTCTACACCAAAGAGCAGCTTTATAACCTCGGAATGGAAAAACTCGGGGGCTACTACGATCGTATTTCTTCTTCGGAAATTAACCTGCTTTTACCGCCAATTCTTGAGTGGGAATCAGATGGACCGTGGCTTGTGATGGGCGGAATTCAGATTACCATGGCCGTTGAAGGCGCCGCAGACACCACAGCTCACACAGCGGGAAAAGTCCCTGTTTATTTTGTTCAGGAAGGCAATTCTCTCCGACTGATGCGCGATACCAGTCGCACAATCGTCTTTTACGATACGGGTTTTGATCGCATGAACGAACTTGTTGATACGGATAAAGTCGTTAAATTGCTGAATACTGCTGTCCCCGGTGTAGTAAGCGATATGTTTTCCACTTTTCCCATTATTAAAATGTCTTCATCGCTTCTCACAACTTTAAACGGGGATCCGGGCCCGGAAGTAATGACGGAACTCGATAATGTCGAGACCCACGAAGACCACTGGAAAATGATCCTGTCTTTCTCCCTCGTAGAGTAGTCCACTCTAACTGATTCCCTGAATGCAGCAATGCTGGAAAGATTTTTTCAGCTTATCTGTACAAAAGGGGAAAAATCTATTAGATTTACTTGAAACTGATACACCACGGCTTTTATGCGGAGGTAATGAATGCGCGATTTACTCATAAAGAGAACCACTGCGAAAATACTCAGCGTAGTTCTGGCAGGCGGAGTGGGAAGCCGCCTGTTTCCTCTAACCGCAGACCGGGCAAAACCCGCCGTTCCCATCGGTGGCCGGTACCGTCTCATTGACGTTGTTCTGTCAAACTTCGTAAATAGCGGTCTTTACAAGATTAAAGTACTGACTCAATACAAATCCGACAGTCTCAACAAGCACCTGAGTCGAGGCTGGCATTTTCCGTTCACCATTGGTCAATACATTGAAGCAGTTCCTGCACAGCAGCGAGTGGATAAAAGCTGGTTCAAAGGAAGTGCTGATGCCATTTACCAGAGCATGAACATAATCGTTGACGAACGTCCTGATATCATGTGTATTTTCGGTGGCGACCACATTTACACTATGGACATCCGTCAGATGATCGATTTTCATCTCATGGCTGGTGCGGATCTCACAATTGCTGCGATTCCAGTCCCCGTGGAAGAAGCACGCTCTTTTGGCGTCATTGAAGTCGACACCAACTGGCGGGTTCTCGGATTCCAGGAAAAACCAAAAGAACCCAAAGAAATTCCCGGTCGTCCCGGTTGGGCACTGGCTTCCATGGGTAACTATGTTTTTGATCCCCTACCGCTGGTCAGCGAGCTTTCCCGGGATGCGGAAAACCCAACTTCAAGTCACGATTTCGGCAAGGACGTTATCCCCAAGATGGTTGAGTCCTACAGGGTTTTTGTTTATGATTTTTCAAGCAATATAGTTCCCGGCGAAACCGAACGAGAGAAGGGCTACTGGCGAGATGTCGGTAATCTTCAGAGTTACTTCGATGCCAATATGGAACTGATAAGCGTAAGCCCTACGTTCAATCTCTATAATCGGCATTGGCCTATTCATACATATAATCAACCACTTCCTCCGGCCAAATTCGTATTTGCCGACGGTCCCCGCGTGGGTGTCGCCACGAACTCACTGGTTTCTGAAGGGTGTATTATTTCCGGTGGTCGCATTGATCGCTCCATCCTCGGTACCTGTGTACGCATTAACTCCTATTCTCAAATTGAGGATTCAATTCTTTTCGAAAACGTCGAGGTAGGACGCAATGCAAGGTTGAGACGATGTATAGTTGACAAAAACATACAGATTCCAGCCAACGAGGAAATCGGATACGACGTATACCGGGATCGTCAGCGATTCTTCGTCACAGATGAAGATATCGTCGTTATACCAAAGGGTTATGTTTTCTAGACCGCTTGCGGAATAAAAGGATCGAAACCGGGAAATTGAATTAAAAATTACGTTCGTTTTAATTCTGAATGGTTACACAGATCCTGAACCTGATTTTCTGAATTCCTGATTGTCTGTTAAAAAAATCAGGTAAGCAGTAGCAGTAAAAGGGAATTCAGGCAGGCAATTTCACGCAGCGGAATGCAATAGGACACGAACTCATTACAAAACACAAAAAGTTGCACTGGACTTGGTCACTATAATGGATCACGAAACTTCCCAGAATCTCCTGCGAAACCTTGTTGAAGAAGTCGGCCGCCACTATCTTGGGCCCCGCCGTATTGTGCGGTTTGCTTCTGCTGCCTTTTTTGCCGGTGGGCATTTGCTTTTAGAAGATGTACCGGGAGTTGGTAAAACTACTCTTGCTCGCACTCTGGGTGAAGTTCTTGGTGTCAGTGTTCAGCGTATTCAGTGTACACCGGATCTTCTGCCTTCGGATGTTGTAGGCTACAGTATTCCCCGGGGAATGAATGGTGAACTTTCTTTCCGTAAAGGTCCCATCTTCAGCCATATAATTGTTGTTGACGAAATTAACCGTGCTGCTCCGAGAACTCAGAGTGCGTTTTTAGAAGCTATGGAAGAAAATCAGGTTACGGTTGAGGGTGAAACATATCCTCTGCTTCGCCCGTTTTTCGTAATTGCAACACAAAATCCCGTTGAAATTGCTGGCACTTACCCTCTTCCCGAAAGCCAACTTGATCGTTTCGATATCCGGCTCCGTCTCGGCTACCCGCAACCTGAGTCAGAGATGTTTCTCCTCAAACGTGCTGGTCGCGGCAATACCGTAAAGGCTCGCACAATGCTGGAGCCCGATGAGATTTCCGGCATAATGGAGATGGTGGATACCGTAAAACTCGCGGATTCGCTTGTGGAATACATACTTAAAATCGGCCTTTACAGCAGGAAAAACGAAATGCTCGCTCTGGGCATCAGTCCCCGTGCCCTCATTTCATGGATTCGCACAGCTAAAGCCCTTGCCCTGGTCGACGGTCGCAAATACGTAGTACCTGAGGATCTTCACGAACTTGCTCCCTGTGCTCTTGCACACCGCATGGTCGCTCGTCAGGAACTCATGGGTCTCGAATACACGGACACAGAGGAAATCCTCAATTCAATAATCGAAAACGTTCCTCTTCCCCTTTAATTTGCAGTATTTCCCGGGAAATATCATATGGACGAAAGCGGTTTTGCTTGTTTGACAGGAAAATAATTCATATTGATATGGATGCGTTTTATGCTTCCGTTGAGCAGCGGGACAATGCGGATTATCGTGGAAAACCCATTGCTGTTGGTGGATCCCCCGATGGGCGCGGCGGTGTTGTAGCAACCTGCAGTTATGAAGCACGAAAGTATGGGATCCATTCTGCCATGCCATCAAAGCGAGCACAAAAGCTTTGTCCTCATTTGATTTTTGTTTATCCCCGATTCGAAGTTTACAAGCGCGTTTCCGAACAGATTAGGGAAATTTTTTCCCGTTACACTGATTTAATTGAACCACTTTCTCTGGATGAAGCTTATCTTGATGTTACGCAGGACAAACAGGGCATCGGATCCGCTCTTGAAATTGCAGAGCAGATACGCACAGCAATTAAAACAGAACTCAATCTCACTGCTTCCGCCGGGGTTTCTGTAAACAAGTTTGTCGCCAAGGTAGCGTCAGATATGAACAAACCCGACGGACTCACTTTTATCGGTCCTTCGAAAGTTGAAAGCTTTATTGAAAGCTTACCTGTGGAAAAGTTTTTCGGAGTGGGAAAAGTTACTGCGGAGAAAATGAAGAAAATGGGCCTTCACACGGGGTCTGACCTTAAAAAACTCTCTGAAGCAGATATTGTGATGCATTTCGGTAAGGTTGGACGGTTTTATTACAAAATTGTAAGAGGTATTGATGAGCGCAGAGTAGAACCTCATCGAGAAACAAAATCCGTGGGAGCTGAGGATACTTTTGCGAAGGATCTAACTACGTTTGAAGAGATGGCTTATGAACTGGATCGTATCGCGAACATCGTTCATAAAAGGATGTTAAAACATAAAACAAAGGGCCGAACGGTTACTTTAAAGATTAAATTCAGTGATTTCCGGCAAATCACTCGAAATCGATCGTTTCCACATCCCATTGATGATCTTGAACTTATTATAAAGACCGCCCGGGACCTTTTAAAAATTGCCATTGTAGGAGATGTCAAAGTAAGACTTCTGGGAATATCCGTTTCCAACCTCGGAGATGTCAAACCGAAACCCACTGCAAACTCAAAACCCGTACAACTGAAGTTATTTGATTACTAAACCGCTTCTTGAGTAAAAAGATCGAAATCTCAAACTGAGTGGATTATTGTCTTCTTTTGTAATTATGCCTTTATGCTGAATGTTTACGACCTGCTGCTGCTCCTGTTTCCTGCTTACCTACTTACCTGTAAAAATTTCAGGTACACAGGCAACCAGTAGCAGAATCAGGACAATCAGGTAGGCAATTTCGCGCAGGGGAATGCTATTGAGCGTCGTTTTCCTGAAGTATTTCTTTAAATTAAGTTACTATCGTATTACTCAAGAAGCGGTTTAGTGATTGCAATTGGTTATGAAGATGTCTTTATTTGAATGTGAATCAGTGCTCCAAAGAGCAATTTATGGATTCGGAGGCCATGTCTCGAGGATAATGTTACTGCGCTGATCATCGTTAGAGCTAGGAAAGAATGTGGATACATTAGTGGATATCATCCATCCGTAAGTCACACCTGCTTGTGGCTGCCAGGGGGAAGCCAGAGGCGAGTTTTCGAGGATGTTGGTACGTTCAAAATTAAGATTCCCCGCGCAATGAATGGTAGTAAATTTAACCAGTCCCTCGAAAGGAGCGGCCCACCAACGATCTGAACCGGACTGGGGAACGAGGATCCAAATGTTCCCGGTAATCAACACATCGTTAGGGCCTCCATAAGGTCGATATTCAGTCCAGGAAAGGTGACCCACAGCGTCAATATCGACATACCATGTTGGTGCTCCGTACCAACTGCCCCAGTGGATATTCATACTGTTCAATTGAGCTGTTTGTGGCCAGGTTAAAACCTGCTCACTACCAACACCCCGAGCAGCCATATCTATTTTGTCGATGGGAATTGCATCAGTTACTGTTTCACAAGTTTGTCCTGTCCACCCATTAGGACATGTACACTGATTCGGAGCTATGCAGGTTCCACCATTCTGGCAGGATGGATTGCAGTTTGGTACATTACAGATGTCTCCCGACCATCCAGCTGGACATGAACACTGATCAGGGCCACTGCAGGTTCCACCGTTTTGGCAAGGTGGATCGCATAGCGATTCCTCACAGGTTACTCCTGACCATCCGCTCAGGCACTCGCACTGATTTACGCCGATACAAGTTCCACCGTTTTGGCAAGGTGGATCGCAAAGCGATTCCTCACAGGTTTCCCCAGACCATCCATTCAGGCACTCGCATTGGTTGAGTCCGCTGCATGTTCCGCCGTTTTGACATGGAGGATCGCAAGGAGATTCCGTACAACTTCCCTCGATGCAGACCTGACCGTCATCGCAGTCATTACCGCACGTTCCACAGTTGAGTTTGTCATAGTTGGGATTAACGCATAGATCTCCACAGCGAAGGGAAGTGTTCCCATCACAAAGTGTGGATGTGGAGGCCACGTTGGAATACCCGGAAAATGCATCGCCAAATTTTGCTTGAACCCGATAGTAGTACATTGTTGAGTGGTTAAGACCGGTGTCAGTCCATGATGTCTCGTCAGGTAATGTCTCATGGATATTTGCAAAATGGAGACCATCTACGCTGCGTTCAATAACGAAACCGGTCTCGGTATCGGTATTGTCTTTCCATGTAAGAAAAAGCTCCGTTGTGGAGTCAGGAGTGACCGACAGGTCTGTAGGCGCTCCGGATCCTGAAGTCTTTTTCCCACTACCGGCGCAGGCGGATAGAAAAAAGATAACAATAAATAGTCCGATTTTAGATGAAGTTAACGTGTTCTCATCCAGTATCATAATATTCCTCCAGTTTTTTCGTTGAACTACATATGTTTAAACCGAGTCACAATCGTATTACTCCGCAAGCGGTCTAGTTAGGATTTTTAATAAAATCCTTAGCGAAGCGAATTACAGGACACGAACTAAATATAATAAACGCCCTTGACTTCCGCAACACTCTAAAGTATATTATGCAACTGTAGCCATATGCGGATTAACCATCCATTTCCTTGAGAAAAAGATTACTTCAATAAAGGACAAAGTTCTGGGTAAATTTATGGATGAAAACCATATGGTTATTATTATTAAAGAAATGCTTCAGGAAAGAGACCCTGATTGTCCTGCTCCTGCTACTGATTTCCTGTTTCCCTGAAATTTTAAACAGAAACTCAGGTAGTCAGGCAAACAGGATCAGAATCAGGTCATAAACTTACAACATCAAAGCATAATTACAAATGGTTGATGAAAACTTACACTTTTCACTTTTCAATCCTTTTATTCCGCAAGCGGTCTAGTTCGTATTTCCGCATGAAATCGTCAAAATCGACAACTGTTTTCGCAGAAAACAGTGAGAGTCCTGAGCGAAAAATCGGCGAAAAATTTGAAAAACTGTATTACAGGACATTACAGCGATGCCCACGTAAGTTGAGCCAGAGTATTGCAATATAGTATATCGTATATCTCAGGTAGACAGGCAGTCAGGAAACAGGGGCAGGATCAGGTCATAACCATTTAAGGAAGCGGTAAAATTCAATTACAATACTGTTCCGGAAATCCTCAGGATCTACTATCTTGCAAAAATGAGTATGTTTAGGAAAACATACTTTTCAGAACACTGCAATAATTTCAAGGTTTCCATTTTTTATGTCATGTGTAAAAATTGCTGTAAACTTGAAACGAACGTATTACAGGACAATAACTATTTCACTGATTTTGTTTTCTTTTCCGGACATATGACAGGAGTGTTTTTCTGTATTTTTTTGTCGTAAATGCAGCAGATATGAAAAGCGGGAGTAAGGCGTCCATTTTCCCAAAGCATGAGTCTTATCCCATCCCGGGCTCCAGATAAAAATGAATCATCCTGAAAGAGGACAAATCGCTTTTTGCCAATATTGACTACAAAGCGAGGCGTGCTTAGAGCTCCCTTGCTGTCCAATAAAAAGGAAAGCTTTTTTAAATCACCACTGGGAGCAAACACAAGCATGGTCGCAGTGAGAGAAATTGTTCCTGAGAAAGTTATTTCCACAGCATAAACACTGTCCTTTTTACCATCTTCGTCAATATCAGCAATGGTTCTCTCAAAAATTTTTATATTGTCAATTTCCGGTTCTTTCCAGAAGACTGGTTTTTTTACGACGCTGTCTCTTGCCAATGCAGGTGCTGTTCGACGTGTAAAAGCGTTGATAAATTTCTTCTCGCTCCAACTCAGTTTTGGACTTTTGTCCGCTTCCAGTTTTATATGTGTCATATCCTTAATTATTGTGAATGCGAAAAGCTCACTGTTGTATGGCAGGAAGGTAAATACACCAGGAATTTTGTAATCAAGGGCAGCCGATGCTTTAATTTCTTTTTCATCTCCATCAGACAAAAGATGGTAACGTGTCCCGACAAAAGAACGCAGGCACCTTGGGCCGGTAATCCATAGTCCTACTGCCGGATCATAACATGTCACGGGGTATATATATGCTGCTGCCTCCTGGCAACCCAACTTGTAACTGAATACAACCAGAGGTGATTTCATTTCAGGAACTGGTTGCGTCTGCGTAAGCTGAATTGATGGCTTTTGTTTTAACTTTTCAACTTGTTTTACTTTCGGCTCTGCGAAAACCTTTTCAATGACTATTTTTTTTTGAGAATTGCCCTCTGGCCGCTTTGGAGTGGAGCAGGCAGACAAGTACCAAAGAAATGACAATGTAATCAATGATGTAATTTTATTATTTACTGCCATAATTTCTCCCTAATGAAATTCTAATAAATTTCTTTGCGATGAGAATTACAGTACATGAACTACATAAAAAAAGCGACACAATATCAATCAGGAGCTGACACTGCCAAGATCAATGTTTCGGCAGCCGGGGCCTGATATTGTGCTGCGGCCATCTGTGATGGGTTTTATCATAATTGTCGTTGAAATCCTTTCTTTCAAAACTGACAAATGTGAGATGATACCGATGAGTTTGCCAGACTGCTGAAGAGTAGAGAGAGTCTCCAGCGCGCTTTCAAGTGCTTCATCGTCGAGGGTACCAAATCCTTCATCAAGAAAGAGTGACTCCACAAGTATTTTACCACTGGACATCTGTGAAAGCCCCAGAGCAAGTGCCAGACTGACAATAAAACTCTCCCCTCCGGAGAGATTCTTAATGGATCTTCTTTCTCCAGCCTGATAATTATCAATAACATTAAGCTCAAGTGGCTTGTTTTCATCACGAATCAAAAGGTACCGATCCGTCATATTTTTAAGTTGTTCATTTGCATGACCTGCAAGAATTTCAAATGTCAATCCCTGGGCGAAATGCCGGAACTTTTTACCATTACTAGACCCTATAAGTGTATTCAGTTTGTTCCATCTGGCAGCCTCATTTTCCTGAGCTTTTAAAGCGGCAATACTGGAACTCATCTTGCTTTTTGCTTCTTCATTTCCCCGAAGTTTGAATTTTAATTCCGTAATATCATTGCGTAAAGAAGTAAGATCTTTCTCCAGCGTTTCCATGAGTGTCCTGAGTTCTGATGCATTCTTTTCCGTAAGTTTTCGCTCTTTTTCAACATCGAGCCTCGTTTTACGGTCCTCCATTTTCGTATTGAGTTCAAATAAAACAGATTTCAGAGCATCATCCTTTTTCACCAGTTCAGTTCGCTCAATTGATGGAAGCATTGCCCCCAGGAATTCACTTTCATCATGAAATCCGGCAGCTTTTAATGCTTCAGCAAACTCAACCTCGCACTTTTTCAGTTCTTCTGTACCTCCTGAAATACTCCCTTTTAAACTATCAATCTGGGTTTTCGCTCCCGTCAGTTCCTGTTTTTTCAAATCCAGCTGATTTCTGCTCTTTTTTTCCGTTTCCATGGCCTGTTCAAGTAGTTTATTAAAACGAGCTTCCTCTTCAACGGGATTTTTATCGCCGTACAACCGTTTTCGTTCAGTTTCAAGTTTGATGTGTTCTTCTTTACGAAGTCTGAGGTGCTCATTTTTTTCGATTCTGGTACTCTCAAGGTTCTCGATAACAGCTTCAAATCGTTTGATTTCCCCGGAAATATAATCAATTTGTTTTTGACAGTCGTTTTTAAGGGTTATCTGATTTTCATATGCAGTTTTTCGTTCTTTGAGGATAGATGGAAGTGTCTGTACTTTAAACTCCGTAATACCAAGGGGCCCAAGTTTCGTAGAAAGCTCAGATAAAAGCATTTCTTCTCTGGCATTCAGTTTTTCCAAATCGTTTTTCAGATTCTCAAGGGTCTGCAGTGCTGATTTTTTATCAATTTCAACCTCTGTTTCCAGTTTCATCACAGTTGAAAGTAAATTGCGATTTTCAGTTTCCGTGATTTCCGTAAGTCGGATGACTTCTTCGAGTTCTTCAGATTGCCGGATTAAATCCTGGAGTTTCTCGATTCGATTTTTTACATCATCAGACTCGGGCACGTTTCCGCTGGCAAAGGGATGTTCCAAAGATCCGCACAGGGGACACGCAATGCCGTCTTCCAGCTTTGAACGGTGTTCTTCCAGTGAAGCAATGGTCATGCGCAGTGTAAACTCTTTTTGGAGAGAATCTTTCTCTGCGCGATATTCACGGAGGAGCTTTTCCCCGAGGAGTTTTTTCAGTTCATCCTTAATAATTTGCTTTTTATTAATGGTTTCTTCGATTTCTTTTTCCCTGAGTTTGCGCTGCCCCAGGATAGTTTCAAGTTTCCTCGTCCCGTCAGACACTGCCTTTTCAGTTTTTAAAATTTCAGAAGCTTTCGCGGAAATTTCAGTTTGCAAATCAATGATATTGCGGCATTGCTCTGAAATCGCTCCAAGTTCGGAAATAAGCATTTCATCCGAAGCGTGCTTTGCAATGTATGCAGTTGCCTTCTCAAGTTTAATAACCTCATTATCGCGCTTTTTCACTTCTGAAGAGCGCTCCTTTTGCTTTTCTTCAATTGCACTGGTTTCTTTCAGACAGCTCTGGGTAAGTTCTGTAACTACAGTTGACATTTGTACTATCTGTTGATCCAGAAGCTTGATTTTACTCCAGATCGGAGCTTCGATGGTTATATTATCTCTGGTCTGAGTAGTGTATTTTTCCGCCGTCAGGAGAGCAGCAGACAGATCATCGGCAGATTTAACAAGTAAAGGGAGGGCTTTTTCCTGAATTCCCAGCTTAACCTCATCTTCGGCCAGCTGTTTTCTTCTTACGGTGACTGGAGAATATACTGCCTCAATATTTGCAGCTCTCCGGGCATTTTCGAGTTTCAGTCGTTGTGGGGCGAAAGCTTCGATTTCCTGCAGTTTTTTTGCTTTCAGAGCATCTATTTCAACAATTTCTTTAGTTAAAGAATCCATACCTGAAAGCCAGGAAAGAGCCTCAGTGCATTTTTTCAAAGTTGAAGAAAGTCCCGTTTCCTCTGCCAGTTTTGCTTCGAGATCCTGACGCAGTGTCTGTTCCTGTATGATGTCAAGGACATTGATTCCAGCTAATTCACCTCTGAGTGAATCCAGTTTCTCACTTTCTTTTTTGTTACGTTCATAAACTGCAATTGAAATTTTTGAGTAAATATCAGTTCCTGTAATCTGTTCCAGAATCAGGGACTTCCCTTCATCATCTGCTTTCAAAAATGAATCAAAACTTCCCTGAGCAAGCAAAATGGCCCGCGTAAAGCGAGTAAAGTCCATACCAGTTTTTTCTTCCACAACGGAAGGAACCTCGCTCTTTTTAGCCGTTATTATTGTTTGAGTTTCATCTTCGACAATCTGATGCTCATAATCCTGAAGGTTACCAGAATGATGTTTGCGGGCTCGGCGCTGTACCCAGTGACATCGGAATCTTCCCTCCCGGGTTTCAAATAACACCTCGGAATAGCATTCCCCCGTAAGTCGAGACATTATCTCATTTTCACTCTTAGTTATTTTCTTAAGTCGAGGCGTAGCCCCGTACAAAGCAAGACAGATGGCGTCCAGTATCGTCGATTTCCCGGCTCCTGTGGGCCCCGTAAGTGTAAAAATTCCTTCCGCTGCATAAGCCGGATCCGTAAAATCTATAATCCACTCGCCATAAAGTGAATTAAGGTTCTTAAAACGAAGTTCAAGTATCTTCATGATTATCTTCCTCAGAGAGATTTTTCAGGACTTCATTAAATGCTTCAATAAGATCATCTTTTGAATCATTATCAAAGTCGCTTGCATCGAGCAAACGGTTAAAAACGTCAATCTCATCAAGGTCATCAAGGGATTGACCGGAAGATGAAGCTGTCATAACCCGTTCAATTACCATGCGGTTCTGAATACGTCTCACTTCCATCAAAGAGTCTGAAACTTCATCAATAATGTCCTGCCTCAAGTTGGGAACAATTTCGTTTCCCGTATACTCGATCTCAAGCCAGGCTCTTGATTTTTCTCGTTTCAATTCATGTATCTTTTGCTGAATCTCAATAAGATCACCCTGAATTTGAATTAGCTCCTGAAAACATGGTACTGGCAGAAGTCTGACTTGAGGTTTGGGGTTTTCATTTTCAAAATCAACAATTATTACGGATTTCTGTTGTTTAGATTCACCAAACCCCATGGGAATCGGCGAGCCGCTGTAGCGCATATGAGCTGCATCTCCGACGGTCTGGGGCATATGAAGATGTCCGAGGGCCAGATAATCTATGACCTCAGGGAATACACTTTCATCAACGCCAACCAGGCCTCCGACATACAGGTCCCGGACTCCATCGCCGCGAACTGTCTGGCCTTTTTCCGTAAAGAGATGTCCCATGGCAATAAGAGGTATCTTTTTCTGGGTCGAATCAAGGTCGGTTTTGTAAAGTGCCGCTAAAATTGTCTCTGCGGCCTGGATTACTTCCTTGTAATGATTTCGTAATCCCAGAGCCATTTTCCGGTTTTTATCATCAATAGTCTCCCCCGGTTCCATTGTTCGGATATCCCTGTCTCGGAGGTAAGGAACCGCACAAACAACAGCTTTCACATCAGATGCAATAATATTTCCGCATTCAATTTCATGTAACAGTGAATCTCCCTCGGGGACAGGCCCTCTCATGGAGGGACTGTTTAAAAGGACCTTTATTTCATTGAATGGATTTCCCGGTGAAGCGCTTCCCACTACATGAACATCCAATGCCTTCAGCAGTTCCCCCGGAGCATCCAGAAAAGATGGGGAGTCATGATTTCCGGCTGTTATAACCACATGTTCACATTGTGTTTTGTTGATTTGAGATAAAAATCTGTAATACAGTTGCTGAGCCCGGTTTGCCGGAGACGGAGTATCAAAGATATCCCCAGCTACCAGCAAAGTGTCCACGTTTTCTTCTATAATTATGGATAGAAGCCAATTAAGGAATGCTTCAAATTCATCATATCGTCTGCGATCATATAAAGACCGTCCCAGATGCCAGTCGGATGTATGTAAAAGCCTCATCTCGCCTCCAGTAATATTAAGAGAACAACAGTGAGAATACTATAACATACCCGCAATGTGAACAACATCAAAGAAGTATTTCTTTAAAATGATTCACTATCGTATTACTAAGGAGTTCGTGTCCTGAAATTCAATTTTTGTCAAAATTGAGCATGTTTACGAAAACATGCTATTCAGAACACTACAATAATTTCAAGGTCTTCATTCTTAATGTCCTGTGATAGAAATAGACGTTAACTTGAAAAGTTGGTATT
>JAHJMN010000084.1 GCA_018821305.1 Myxococcota bacterium | reverse complement strand
TCGGTTAGTGAAATTTGGAAGTAAATAATTAATAAATACAACATCGTATATTAATTACAGGAAAACAGGAAGTCAGGAAAACAGGGACAGCAGCAGGGCGTTTACTTTGAAGGTAAGTGTTTTTGTGGCATAAAGACCGCTTTCGTAAGCGGTCAAGACCGCTTTCAATTCAGTACTTGCGATGCCACTTCAGGCACAAGACCCTGATTATCCTGATTCTGATCCTGTTTCTGACTTCCTGAATGTTCTTGCTTTTATTAAAGCATGTTGTTTTTGTCAACAATATCAACTAATACGCCTTAACCGAGCAGCATTGGGTCGAAACTGGAGAATCAGCGGATGCCTATGGATTCGAAGTCAATGCCTGTAAAACCTGTTAGAGACCAGGCTGGGGAGTTTTGAGGTAGAGACATGTCTCCATTATCGGGATCCGTATAAAGTGGATCTTCCTCAACATTTTCCGTCGTATCTGCAAAAATCGCTATGGCGCCTGCTCCGCCCCAGGTTCCTTCCACGAGGATGCCTTCGCAGTTGAAAACAATGTTGCGGGCAAAAACGCAGCCTTCGGGGTCTAGCCATGTTGAATCCTGAATTTGTGCCCAGGAATCGGGGATAGCTGCAAGGGCCGGATAGGCTGTAGACCACGGTTCTGATTGATGATCGATGGGATCGTTGTGGTGGTAGCTTTCGAAAACAGCATTTATCCGCTCGAGAAGATTCCATGAATCCCCGGAGTTATTGTTTGCAACAGCACGGGCCCTTCGATCCGTACAGAGTGCGTTGTGCGCTTCGGTAATTATGTTGAATTCCATAATGTTATCGCGACCGCCGCCGGACTGAATGGCACATCCGTAAATGCTGTGGATTATGTTGTTTCGCACGGTTATTCCGCTGGCGGCATCGTCAAGATAAACGCCATTGGACGCGCCGAAAACAGAATTAACGTGGTGGATATAGTTTTGTTCGATCAGGTTACCTCGATATCCCCAGTCGCGACCGATATAAATTGCACCGGCGTCACCGGAAGTGCTCACAACATGTCCGATATCATTAAAAGCAATGCGGTGGTTGTTTCCGGAGTAAAGAATAGCTGAATGGGGGGCGTGATGCATATAGTTATGCTCGACAATATTACCGCAACCTGCCATGGTGACGGCGGTAGCATAGGTCCGGTTCCAGAAACCGAAATCCGTAAACTCAGAGTCCCTGGCAAAACACTCACCGTCTGTAAGAGTACTCCGCAAACCGCAATTGAGGCTAAGAGCAGTATCCCCCGTTGATGAGAAATTACAGTGAGATACGCCACTTCGGAAGCCTTCGATGGATAATCCGCGAAGACCAGAGTTGCGGAAAGTGCAGTGGTTGAAAGAAACTGAATCGGATCCGGAAACGGAAACGAGATTGCCCCGGGTGCCTTCAAAAACGATTCCCCAGAATTCCGCATGAGAACCTGAGCTTACTTCCATAAGGGGCCCTGTTGTTTCGGAAACTTCAATGGTCACGGAAGGCAGCGTCTCCGAGTAAAAATATACTCGCCCTGTATCATGATTCACCCAGTATTCTCCTTCAGAATCAAGTTCTTCAGGAACATTGAGGAAATAAAACGGCTGCTGAGGGTCAAGGCCATATGAAAGTGTATCAAGAAGATTTACAGTATTACCGGTAACTTCCACGGGAATCGTGTCGTCAGCCCAGTAATTTCCGAAGAGTCCATGCACGAAAATATTATCAGAAGTCCAGTTCAGATGCCGATCTCCTGGAAAAACAAAGGATGCGTCTGACAAAACTTCGGGAACCCGCAGGTACCCATAATAAGCATAATCAACGGGACGATTTGAAGCGATGATATCATCTGTTGCGCTGCCGCCCATGGCTCCGAGAACTGGAATATTATCAGTACCGCTGCCGCCCCAGGCAGTGATTCCCGTGGGCCAGCAGTTTGCAGAAACTGTAGGGTCTGCTGTGGAAACAAACCAGTAACGATGGGTTGCGCCACCCCATTCCCAGGTGCAGTGATAAAGGTAGTAATCAGTACCGCTGACATTGGCCTGATAATTCGGGTAGCCATCATCGGCATTTCCTGTGGCGGTGGTCCCCATATATGTAAATGTCGTTGCCGTGCCGAAAACATCCCCGGAAACAGTAGCAGGGTAGTTCGGGGCAACGGTATCATAGACTTTTTCATCGGGCCACCGTGCAAGATGCATACGTTTTTTCCCTACAAACAACTCAAGAGCAGATGGATTTGAACGATGTCGATAACCTCTGCTCTCCAGAGTTCCGAGATCCGTTATGCCAGCATCGCCTGCATCAAAAGTATAGATTCGATCCCGCACATTTGCGGCAAACAGGTTGTAATCTGCATCCGATGACTCAATAAGCCGGACATGTTCTGACGCAACAGCAGTTGAACCCGTGATAAAAACACCGTTTTTATTTCGAGCTACCCATTTCATTGGGGCGCCTTCAAGACCGCTGTGGGATGCATTCAGCGTAATTGCAGCGTCCGGTTTATAGGCTCCGTCTTCAATGCACACGGTAAAGCCACCGGGATGAGTTTCGTAACTGCCGATTTCATCGGAAACCGCCTGTGCAGCTTTAGTAAAAGTGGCAAAAGGAGCGCCTTCAGAACCGTCGTTTTCATCACTTCCATCGGGGGACACAAAAAACAAAGCATCTGTGCAGTCGGGATAGTCCGGCACCGTTGTGTTATTATTATTGTTTGTATTGGTATTATTCGAGTTATTCGAGTTATTCGAGTTATTTATATTGTTCGTATTGTTTGTATTCGTATTATTTGTGTTGTTTGCATTATTCGACGAAGAATCGTCATCGCAGGAAAAAGTCGTAATAGCCAGCGTAATAGCGAGAATAATATATTTCATAACAAGTCCTCCCGTATTTTTTCAAGTTATCACAAATATTTACCAAGTCAATGCAAAGTATATTTACTAACAAACTATTCATTTGAAATTTTAACTATTTTTTAACAATTGTAGCGGGAGGGGAGAAATGGTTAGCGGACTACTTTTACTATTTCGGTGCCGTTGCGACCGAAGGATTCCGGAGCGTACATTTCGTGGGCTTTCAATGGTGGAACGATGAACTCGCCCACAGTGGTTGCCCGAACTACGTAACTGTGTTCATAAACACCAGCAGGAAGGCGATCATAGAACAGAACATAACGATCATCCTTCATTTCCTTATGATCCGGACTTGGAGACCAGTACCAGGACCAGTAATAACCCATGGAACGACCGTTGTTTTTCTCATTATCCATCAGAGTGCTTGAAGCTGATGTGCGCAGTTGCATATCAACGCCTTCAAAACCAGCGGGGAACGGGTCGTCTATGGCAGCGTAATATTTGCGGTCGCTTACAACTACTGTAAGTCTTACGCGAACGTATTTAC
The DNA here is from genome assembly GCA_018821305.1 of Myxococcota bacterium. GTDB lineage: Bacteria > Myxococcota_A > Polyangia > HGW-17 > HGW-17 > JAHJMN01. The sequence continues at coordinate 8,447 of JAHJMN010000084.1, read as the reverse complement.
CCGCTTTTACTGTCCAACTTCCGTCAGCATTCTTAACTACATCGTTTTTGTCCTGTACCGCTTCATATTTTCTCATCACATAAAAACCCTGATCTTCAGGTTTCAGTTTGAGGTTGGTCGGCACATAGGTAAGACCCAGTCGATAATACAGTTTTCCTTCGCCTTTTTTCGCCAGAATCAGGTTTGATGTACCCTGTTTCGCAACGTAATCCATCGGAATACGCTTGTGCGTAATGGCCATGGAGCGCCCTTTATATTCCTTGGAACCGATATAGCCTTTCCCCAGCCAGACCATGGCTTTGTAATTCGGGGTGACGTTTTCGTATTTGCGATAATAGTAACTTACAGCTTCCAGAGCAAAAGAGTTTGCAAGGGAACTTTCCCAACTGCCGCGGATTCGGGCTTCCATGAGGGCTTTCATGATTTTCGGAATCTGAACATCATTGGGCGTCACTTCCATCAGGGCACGCATAACAATTGAATCCGTCATGGAATTTGAATGCATGAGGAGTTTAAGGTCTTCGGCGGTGCTTTCTGCAAAGTGAACACCACGGGCAGATTCGACACCGGCATTCTGGATAACTCTCATGAGTTCTCTTACTTCATGATTATTTCCATGCATGCGATAAATACTTGTCATGAGCCATGCTTTTGCAAACAGACCAACTTTGTCGCGATGACTGAAGAAATCTTTAGTATAACTCTTTATTTTTTCATCAGATGCGTAGTAGTTGTCTACCCATTTTTCGTTTTTGAGCTGTGTTAAAACCCAGTATCCGAAGAATTTCGTCGTCCAAGCATAATAGTAATATGTACGGTAACTTCTCATGTAGTAATCATTCATGAGAATATACATAATGTACCGGCTTGCCCGGGACAGAACTTCATCAGGAACCACATATCCCTGCTTTTTCGCCATGTAAAGGACCCAAGTCGCGTACATACTGACATAGGGCGATACATACCAGTGACCGGGCCAGTAACTGAAGCCGCCTTCGTAATTCTGATGGTTAATCAATTTGTTTACAAATATCTGGCCAAGAGCCTTTTGCTGTGCGAGATCACCAAGTTTTGCAATCTTGAAGCTTGAAAGAATATCCTGAAGATTAATAAGTGGAATCAGTTTGGATGCGTAACTTTCAGCATTCTCATAGTGATGTTCCACCAGTTTTACAACGGCATCCTGAAGGCCCGTGAGCGCCGTGGACGACAGGTGAATATCAAGACCACCGAAGTTTTTCATAATGTTCGCCGGGGGTTTGATGGGCTGCGCAATTGCAGTTTCCGTTACGCCATAGGTTGCCGTAGCTTCGGAAGTGGACGGAACATTTACCTTGATGGGTGCCGGTTCGACACTGTCTGTTTCCTCGCCTATAAAGCCTGAGAAACGGAATCGGGCTTGACCGGGCCACAGTGTCTTTACCTTGAAGTAAACTTCCGCAGGTTTTCCGTTTTCAACGTTTACGGTTTTCATATTTGTTTCAAGAAGTTCAAAGCCTACACCTTCAATTTTAACTGTAGCTTCCCCAGTTTTTCCTGTCATGTTGTTCACAACAACAGAGGCTTCAAATGTATCACCATAGTTTGCAAATCGTGGAAGTGAAGGACGAATCATGAACTTGCGCCGGATGCTGACTTTTTCATCGCCACGACCGTATCGCGGTTTTGCATCCTTTTCCATGGCCATGGCCATGAATCGGTAACTGGTTAGATTTTCTGGCATTTTAATTTTTACTTTTACTTTACCTGAAGCATCCGTGTAAAGTTTTGTATTAAAATAAGCCGTGGATGCAAAGAGTTTGCGGATTTTGAAACTGAGTTTCTTACCACCCACTGAACTGCCACTCGGTCCCTTATCCGCATCTTTTGCTTCCTCTTTGACAGAGTCGGAAATCAAAACGCGTTTAGCCGGAGAATCAGCTTTAGCCCCAGCCCCACCACGAGCGGACATTGATATTGACTTGGTATCAACTACACCATTTTTGGACATGTAACTTTCTACGGGAGGTGCCGGAGGTGCCTGAAGAAGTTTCTTTTTGGGATCCTTCAGCAGATTTATGCGGATGTCGTTCATCGCAGTTCCCCTCGAAAGCCAGGGATTGAAAACATGAAGCGGATTCGGGAGGCTGTAACCAAGGAGACTTAATACACCTTCGTCAACAACAGCCAGAGCTACTCGTGTTTCCACGGGTTTTCCCTGATAATCCGTTGTTTGAACTTCAACTTCAACTTCTTCCCCCGGTTTAATAACCGGACGACTCGGGACAATAACAACATTCAGTTTGCGACTTTCGGAAGAGATGTTCATGTTCATACTGCCCGTGGCAAACATGGGTCTGCCGGGATCCGCATCGTTTTCTGTGGCTTTTTCATTTATTCGGCCTCGTATGGCAACTACGGAAACATGAACATTTGGAATCATGTATTCTTCGATTTTGAATTTAACGATTTCACTGCGGCCCTTCATTTCGACCACGCGGTACTCAATCAGGCCTTCACGCTCAAAGGATATGATTCCATACCCTTTTTCAAACGGGCTCTTTAATACGATTTCCGCTGTATCTCCCGGTTTGTACATATTTTTGTCCAGCAGGATCTCAAACTGTCGATCGTTTTTCTGCCGCCAGTTTTTGACTTTCTTGCCGTAAATCCAGATGTACGCATGGGATTTAGCTTCACGCCCCTTCTCATCTTTTGACACAGCTTCAAATGTGTACGAACCGCCTTCTTTCATATTGAAAGTGCAGGAAACGGGATCCACATCGGTTTTAATTTCGCATTTTCCTTTTTCGATGGTCTTGCTTTCCCATTTGCTTCGCCAGTATTTACCATCTTTTACCATTTTGCGGGTCCATTCCGTAACAACGGCGCGGATTTTAACATCACGACCCTTAACGCGATTTCCATCGACATCTGCGGCGACTACTTCCAGTTTGAAGTTCTGGTTTTCTTTAACGATACCGCCGGGGGTTTTTAAACCGATGTAGTAACTTGCGGGATGGACTGTCACACTGCGGCGACCAGCTATACTCTGACGATTTACATCATAGACCTGAGCTTCAAAAGTAAAATGCCCTGCCCCGGGAAGTTTTTCTTTGTCTTTTCCCTGTTCGAGGACAACGGCGACATTTGCTTTACCGTTAGCTTCTAACTTACCCTTTGCACTTTTAATAACTTTTGAGTAATTATAATAACTTCCCCAATAGTCCCAGCCACCCCACCAGGTGGGAACGCCGAAAGTAAAGCCACTGTGTTTGGGAGGAGCAAACCAGGCGCGCTGGCGACGAAGGCTCCATTCCATATCCGAGCCATTCATGGGCGCGCCAAAAGTGTACTGACCGCTGATTTCATTGGGCATGGAATCGCCAAAGTAATATGGACCGTTTGGCCCTTTTACTTCAACGGTGTATTCCGGAGCGCGGTAAGCTAACAGTTGGAAACCATAATAAACTGATTTGTAACCATCAATGTTTGTGGCGCCAACGAGGTCAGCACTGAAATTGTAATAACCAAGACGTGCGCCTTCTTTGGATTTGTATGTAACCCGGAACATGCCTTCGGGATCCACGGTAGCTTCACCCTTGTAAACTTCAACACCACGGGGATCTCTGACTCTGTATTTAAGTTTCAGGTCTTTACCTTCAACGGGTACTACTTCACTCTTCGGCCCATAGGAGCGCATGCGCAGGATACCTGCAATTTCTACGGTTTCCCCGGCTTTGTAAGGGTTGCGATCCGAAAACAACTGATATGTCAGATTTCTCTGAAAAGGAACATGGCTCCCCCACCAACTGTATGAACTGACATATCCGCCATCCTGACTGTAACCTTCGAGTATGACATAGGCAGAATCACGTTTGCCGCTTTTAGCAACGACTACATGGGCTCCGGCAATTCGATCCTTCAGGACACCGGGGCTTACAACGGTTCCGTCTTTTCCGGTTTTACCGCTGAATACCTTCTTACTGTCATATTTACGGGCCTTTGAATCGTAAAAACGTTTGTAAACATCAACATCCACGTTTGCAAGGGGTCGACCGCTTGTGAGGGCGTTTGTCATAACAACTATTTTTTCTAAATCATATCTTACGGTGATACCCACGTCGGTAACCTGAAGAAGAATATATCTGTAAGGATCGCTCCAGCGGTGAGTAAGCAGGTCCGGGCTGTAGATTTCAGCTAATACGACGCCACCATTCGGGCCCAGAACTTTACGCATATCTATGCGATATTCCTCATTTACGTTTTTGCGTCGATTGATTTTAGCTTTGTAGGTGATTTTCTTCCCACTGATGCCTTCGGAAGGTGCTTTCGGGCGGTAGTAACTGTAGTAATAATTCCGGATTTTATCGATGGCGGCAAACATGTTCTCTTCATCGATTTTGATCAGTGTAATCGTGCTATCTTTTGTAAGATTGGTAGCTTGAGCGATAAGAGTAGAATTCTGAGTCTTTTCCATAACGCCGTAACGATAAGCAGGCAAAGTAAGGGAGGGATAAGCATCAAGCATGATGATTTTTCCCTTGAATACAGTACCGTATTTCTGGTTCCAGACATCTTCCATTCCCGGCTTTAAAGTAACATTGTAAGTAGCAGCAGCTTTGAAATCGCCGTAGAAGTAAATACTGTTGTAACTAACCCGCATTTTGAGATTTTCTACGCGGGGAGTCACCGTGAGCATTTTCTCAATTTCTTTATCGGAAGTTTTGAGTTGATTGGAAAACTGGATTCTCGGTGAATAGCCCGGGCGACAAGGCGTGAAGTTCCAGCTGCAGCCTATACCAGAAATAGTCAGCGGCGGATATGTTGAAAATGAATGAATAATTGGCGAAAGAGTGGTCAATGGACCTTCAAGGCTCTTTACGCCAGCTTTAAGTGTAAATGTATAATATGTGTTTTTATCAAGTTCCCTGACAGGTTTGAAATAAACAATCCGTTTTTTCTGTTTGTCACTATGGAAATAAGTATATTTTTCATAATTTTTCCATTCACTTTCCGGAACCAGTTTAAGACCGACACTTCCTTTTGAAGAAGTCAGGGTAGCCATGGAAAGAATGTGCTTTGGGTCCACATCCTGGTTGAATTTCATGGCGATGGGTATAAACGTACTGTGGTGGCCCCAGTATCCGGGAGTAAAAGAAAGAATTTTAACGACGGGTGTCGTAAACGTGAAGAATTCGTCATCTTTCTTGACACCACCTACGGCACTTTTGATACCTTTGGGGATATTTACGCGATACTGCGTTGCATAAGGGAATCTCATGGATGGCTCAAATGCCAGTACCTGAGTTCCCAGCCAGCGGAAGCGCCCTTCGATTTTAGGCTCGATTGTAACGGGTAAATCAAGGGCCCGCTGCTCTTCAATGCTGGTGAGGGGAATCATGGGCTGATTGAAAGTAACGGTCATTGCCCCCATGTTCTGAATTTCGCCTTTTGGATGAACCCTCAGCACTTTGACATCGCCGTAATTTGGCTTAACGGAAACATCCGGTGGAGGGGGGAAATCCGACATTTTTTCCGTCGGTACCGGTGGAGGCACCGGCCCGGCGTATAGTTTGAACTCCCGGTCAGCTTTTGTTTCGACCATTACCTCAAGGCCCGTGAAAGGATCGATTTTAGTCTCACCCTTTTGAGCACTCATGTCCTTTTCGGGACCACGAGTTTTAGGTTTGCAACCCGATGTCATGGCCACGAGAGTTGTGCACACCAGTAAATATTTTATAAATTTCCTGTAGTTTGCCATTTTAAGCTCCTGTCTGAAAAATGCATTTTATCCCTGCAATCTTAAAATTCAATTTGATATTAAGGTAAAGGCGTTCCTTAATCTACAAAAAAAAAGCAGATCATTCGTTATATATGTGGGTTTCTATCTCAAATTGTGAAAATTTATTTTAAAAGCTTCAGAGAAAGCGGTTTCTTGAAAAAGTAATGACCCATGTGCTGAAACGCTTATGAATAAAAGGATCGAAATCTATACCGCTTACGGAGTAATACGATTGTGTTTAAAATTGGAGAAATGCATTCAGGTTAAAGCCCCTGATTTTCCTGTTGCTGCTACTGATTTCCTGTTTATCTGTTTTTTTAACAGGGAATCAGGAAGTCAGGTAAACAGGGGCAGGAGCAGAACGTAAATGTCGACTATTCAACTTCCTCAGTGCGGCAACTTGCTTTAACTTCGGCAATTTTTTCAGCGACTTCTTCACTTCTAAAACTGAGTTCCAGCCTTGTTCCCTCACTGTTTGCTTCACAAAGGGGCTCATATACAAGATGCCAGCATACCTCCACAGGGAGATTCTCGTCCACCTCGTCCGGATGACCGCCTTCGTATCCTTCCGTACAGGCGAGAATCCATTTTTCACCTTCGTCTTCAAATATTCCTTTTACTTCACACCACGCATTACAATTTTCTTCGTCATTTTTAAAATCGTTGCAATTATGAAAGGGCCCCGGCGGACAGGAAAACACGGAAAACTCCATTATGGGGACATCGGCATAAGGATTCGGACCATGTCCCCCCGTCGCATTTTCAAAATCATTACAGGAACACAAAAGTAATAGAGTTGGTAACAGAATGCGCAACATGTTTTACTCCATAAAAACGATGCTTAGTCTAAACTCACAACGAGCAACACTGAAGGCTCAACACGTATTTCAGTGCATTCAATTTCAAATTTCAGGTGGATTTTTAAGTGACTTTTTCTACTAGAACCACTTGGGAGGTAATACGATTGTGACTCGGTTTAAAGAAATGCTTCAGGAAAAAGCCCATAGCATTCCGCTCCGCGAAATTGCCTACCTGATTTTCCTGTTGCTGCAGTTGATTCCCTGAATTCCTGATTTAACATGCCAAACTCAACTTCAAAGTAAACGTCCCTGTTTTCCTGTTCCTGCAACTGATTCCCTGAATTCCTGATTTTTTTAACAGGCAGTCAGCATCAGGCAAACAGGGACAGGTTGAGGGTGTAAACATTCAACATCAATGTCACTTCCTGCACACGACGGATGGCGTTTTGCACTCGTCGGACACCACCTGGACTCACGACGGATGGCGTTTTACACCCGACGGATATCGTTTTCCACTAATCGGATACCACATGGACACACGACGGATATCGTTTTGCACTCAACAGATACCACATGGACACACGACGGATGGCGTTTTCCACTCGTCCGACACCACATGGACACACGACGGATGGCGTTTTCCACTCGTCGGACACCACCTGGACACACGACGGATGGCGTTTTCCACCCGACAAATACCACCTGGACACATGACGGATGACGTTTTACACTCGTCGGATACCACTTGTACACACGACGGAAATCGTTTTCCACTCGTCGGATAACACCTGGACACACGACGGATGGCGTTTTACACTCGTCGGATACCACATGGACACACGACGGATGTCATTTTCCACTCGACGGACACACCCTGTCTTCCTGTTTTCCTGTTCCTGCTTTCCTGATTATTAACAGGCAGTCAGGGATTCAGGGAGCAGCGTCAGAGTCAGGCCGAAAACATTCACTTGCAGCAAACCTCAAGAAAGTAGTTCGTGAACTGTATTTTATTTACGGGATTGATTCTCTTTCCTGTACCGTCTGAGTCGCTGTATTGTAAAAGCAATGCCAATTGCCAGAGAAATCCATCCGACAACTTTCTTTATTATTAACTCACTTTCAGGTGGGTACTCACAATATTTACTTGCTTCATCAATGCTGTACGATTGCCGTGCCTCTTTACAGGATATTCCTCTACGATAAGAATAAGCAGTGTCCCGTTCTGCAGGATCAATAGTCTGAATTTGAGTATAAATAAAAACTATAAAAAATATCAAAGCAATATGAATCTGATATTTAAATCTTTTATATGTTTTATATGTTTTAACCGCTTCATCAGCCAGCTCTCGAGCATCCATTTCTCCATCGGTTTTCTGTTTTTTCTTTTTGTATTTTTCAGCCATAACAAAATTCATTCCATATAGCAAAGCGTAATATAATAGTTCCGGAGGATTTCCGGAACAGAATTGTAATTGAATTATACCGTATCCTTTAATGTTTATGACCTGAATCTGCTTCTGCTCCCTGTCCCCTGATTGCCTGTTCCTGCACCTGATTCCCTGAATTCCTGATTTTTCAACAGGCCCCGCTTCAAAGTAAACACCCTGTCTTCCTGTTTTCCTGTTCCTGATTCCCTGAATTCCTGATTTTTCAACATTCCACGCTTCAAAGTAAACCCCTTTCCCCTGATTGCCTGTTCCTGCACCTGATTCCCTGAATTCCTGATTTTTCAACATTCCACGCTTCAAAGTAAACACCCTGTCTTCCTGTTTTCCTGTTCCTGCTACTGATTTCATGTTTCCCTGAAATTTTTAAACAGGGACTCAGGTAGTCAGGCAAACAGGCAGGCAATTTCGCGCAGCGGAATGCAAGCAGTCAGGATC
>JAHJMN010000083.1 GCA_018821305.1 Myxococcota bacterium | reverse complement strand
CCCGAAGGGGCGCCGCAGGCGGTCTTGACAGGTGTCATGCAGTCAGGTATTCGAAAACGGCAAACAAAGGAGGCAACGGAAATGCCGGTTCTGAATTGAAAGCGGTCTTAATGCCACAAAAACACTTACCTTCAAAGTAAACACCCCTGTCCCCTGATTGCCTGTTTTGCTGACTATCTGGTTACCTGAAATTTAATATTAAGAGTTCGATTAATGTGCTTTATTATAAATAGTTCGTGTCCTGAAATTCAATTTTTATTTAAATTGAATTTCAGGACACGAATTACCTTCCGTACTTTTGCTTTGCGCTTTAAAGACTTTCAGGTCATAATCTCAAATCAAAGAATCCCACGGATTCGTCAATTCTATTATGAATTTAATACGTATATTTCTTATTTCTACATTTTTCCTTACTGCTGTTTTCTGCCCGGGGCGCGCCCGTGGTGGGGATCCGTCCATTAACTGGAAGGAAATTCACACTAAAAACTTCATCTTCATTTTCCCAAAGGAATATCATGCCGATGCCCACTCTCTGGCAGCGAAAGCTGAAACCGCGCATATCCTACTGACACCGCACATGGGCTGGAAACGCAAAAACCGCACTGTCGTCATCATGACCCCCTGGACCGACAGCGCCAACGGTTACGCAGCTTCATATTTTCGCGATACGATTGCCGTATTTCTTACGGACCCCGGTGATTTCTCTGAACTTGCCCGATACGACGACTGGATGTGGATTCTTTTCCTCCATGAATACACTCACATCCTGCACATGGACACCATGGGAAAGTTACCGCGCCTGATTAACGCTATCTTCGGAAAAGTGTGGGTTCCCAACAGCATAGGCCCCAACTGGATCACCGAAGGCTTTGCCATCTTCAACGAAAGTAATATTACCGGAGCCGGGCGAAACAACTCGTCTGTATACGATATGTATCTGCGTGCAAGCGTACGTGAAAAAACTCTTTTCACTTTAGCTGACATCTCAAACCCTATTGTTAAGTTTCCCCGTGGTGCCATCCCCTATCTTTACGGCTCTCGATTTATAAAATATCTCAGTGACCGCTACAGCGAAGCTCAGATAAAACACCTGAGTGCAACATACGGAAGTCAGCACATTCCTTTCGGTCTCAATAAAAGCGCCCGTGGTTCTTACGGGAAAACCCTCGATGTACTCTATAATGAATTTATCAAATATACTGAAGGCAAATACCTTAGACAAATCAGTAACATAAAAAGCCGAGGTATTATTGAAGGACACCGAATCACCACCACGGGGGAATATAAAAGTTACCCGTCATGGTCACTTTACAATAAAAATCAGATTGCTTTTGTGGATAACGACGGACAATCTCCCGCTTCGATTAAACTTCTCACCCTTGATTCCGACAGCAAAGCATCATCGGTCAAAATGCTCACGGAGCCCGTTTATGACGGCTCACGACCAGCCTTTTCGCCCAATGGTATTTACTTTTCTAAACTCGAATATCACGACAAAGTCTATACCTATAATGATGTTTTTTTCCTGAAAACAACCCCGGGCCTCCGTGCAGAAAAGAAACTTACAAAGGGCATGAGAATTACGGAACTGGATTATCACCACAAGTCCCGCCGCTTTGTGTCCGTGCGCAAAAACCGCATGAAAAGATATCTTGCCGTTGCAAGTAAAGACCTCAAATGGACCCGCATTTCCCCCGAAGGGCTTTATTTTACACCTGCTTTTTCCCCGGATGGGAAATCTGTCGCCTACTCCGTTCACCGCCGCGGCAAACGAAGTATTGAAATCATCGACATCGAAAGTCGCCGAATCAGGCAAGTTCCCGGCATCGGACGCATGAACCTGCACCCTGTCTTCGCACCTGACGGCAAAACGCTCTATTTTTCATCGGATCCTGACGGAATTTACAATATTTTTGCTCTCAACTTGTCCTCCGGACGCATGTATCAGGTAACAAACGTCATCACCGGGGCCCTCATGCCGTCCGTAAGCCCCGATGGCAAACAGATAGTATATGTAGGATACAAAAGCACTGGATATGATTTATATATTCTCAAGCTTGAACCGGATAAATTTCTTCCGGCGGCCCTTGATGAACTTAATCCACCCGTAAAAACCCCCTACAATCGTCCGGTATCCATAACAAAACCTGAAAATTACAATTTCATGAAGTACATGCAACCTCTCTTCTGGCTTGCAGATTACGGATACAGCGCTACAGACACACTTACTATCAGCGCCATGGGTTACGATCCCCTTGAACATCATGTGTGGTCTGCGGACCTCACTTATTCCGAAGTTTTGAAAGCTATGGACTTCTACCTTTCGTGGCAGTACAATCGGCTCAAATTCCCCCTTACATTTGAATTTTCCTACGGTTTTTATGAACGAAACGACCTGTTTGTAAACGATACATATAAAGACTACCGCTGGGAATATGGGACGTTCACTGCTTCGAGCACGATTCCCATTTATCGGGCTTTCGGCACCACATTCAGTTCATTCTTTTCGGGTTACATAGGCCGTGGTTTTACGCGCCTCGAATTACCCATCATCGAACCGCACACTATGCTTCCAAGAGAACCGGAGAATTTCTGGCTCGGCACAGCAAAGGCCGGAGCATACTTCTTCCGCGCGTCGTCATCCTCCAATTCCCTCGATTGGGAAAAGGGCGTCTACCTTTCCGGATCAGGAGAAACGCGGTACACCGGCTACAACAACGAAACGGATTTTCTCGTGAGACTTGACCTCACAGGCCGCATGAAACTTCCCATTGGCCCCCACACGGTTCTAACGTATAAACTGAACATCGGCTCATCGGTTTCCAGCGAGCGAAACGCCTTCTCCGTTGGAAACACCATGCGCCGAAGTGCTTTTGCCTGGCAACCATGGTTCGGCGCCGGCTCTCAGATTCCCGGTTTTGATGCAACACGTCCGGGCAAGCATTTCTACACAACGGAAGCTTATGTCACTTTCCCCCTGGATACTTTTACCGGCGGGTACCTGACCTTGCCCGTTTATTTGCGGCGTATCAAATTCCGTTTCTCCGCTGCTGCAGGTAACGCGGATAAAACGCTGGATCTTTTCAACGATTTATTGTTTGGCGTCGGAGCAGAAATCAGAGTAGAACTCGTGCAGGGCCACGGGGCTATAACCGATGTTGTTTTCGGAATTATGCAGGGGTTTGGTGAAACTGGACAGACGCTGTATTACTTTTCCCTCGGTTCCCCCCTGCCTGAGGATTATCTTTATAGAAAACTCCTGAAAGGACGGAATTGATGATTTCAAAACTTTTGTTTATTTCAGTCATTACATCGACCCTGATATCCTGCGGAAAGGCCGAAGAAAAGCCCAGGGATTTGAAAAATAATAAAATTGCCATGTCGGCGGACTACTTCTTTCCATCCGCCTCTTCTGAAAGTGTGACAAAATCCATGTCGGAGATCTTTGGCAAGGACGCGGCTCTTCTCACGGGAATGCTCGCCGGTGTGGAAAGCATTCGGGTCCGGTCCTGGGAACCGGAAAAACACCCCACCTCAGGAGTTCTGATAAACCGCACGGCAGGCTGCATGAAAGGTTCAATGAGTTTCATGGTTTTCCCGACCCTCGAATCACCTACCGGAGCGACTTTGTCCGATGGGAAAATCCATAAAGTCTACATTAAAAGAGCCCGCACGGAAAACCCACTTTACCTGAAAGCTTCCGGTGATATAGTCTGCCTTGGCACTTCGGCTCAGACACTTAATGAAATTTTGAAATTGAAAATGGATGCGCCGGCTTCAGGGGATATCTCCCTTTCGGTTTCCCTTAACGGAAACTACCTTTTCAGCCAGCTCGACACCGACTCAATAATTGCTGAACTCAAGAGAAAGCAGCAACTTACAGATGAAAACGAGAAAATTACTCGCAAAATTCTCGCCGAAGCAAAACACATTGAAACCCTCAAGTTTAAATCCGTTTTAGATCGTGACCTCAATTTAAAAACTGAAATCCTGGGGGACTGGGACAAAGTTCAGAAGATAATGGAACCGCTGGCAGACCCCGTTTACCCCGTATACGATATGAAAAGTGCAGCTACCATTTCCGTCAAAGGTGGCTTGGTTTCACTTTTGTTAGACACATTTTTACCTCCAGAAACTCCCATGCCACAAGAAAAAATGGCTGAACTTGAAACCTTCAGGAAAATCACGAAAAACTTATCGGGTCTCTCTATATATTACAGTGGAGATCATAAAAACCAACTTATGGCAGCGTTTTTAAATTTTTCAAAACCAGTGCCCGAAATGGATGAATTTGTTGCCAAATTGAGAAAAGAATCATCCGACGATAAAACAGCCACTTCGGTATTTAAAAATAAACTGACATTTTTAAAAACCTCCGGGAAAACTGCCGATGGTAAAAGCTGGTATTTTGCCGATTATGAACTTACGGATATTCCCACTAAAGCCCGCAACGTAAATAAGTTAATTGATATCCGAGGAGATATCTTCCTTACGGCTCTTTTTGCTGATGGGCTTAATATTTCCGGGAAGGGGAATTCCATTTACACCGCCGGCATCTCCCACAAGGGAAAAAATACCGCTATAGAAATCAACTTCAACATAAAACCCCTCCTTGAAATAGGGCAAAAAACGTTCGAAATGAACAAGAAAAAAACAAAAATCCCCTCCGATATCTAACAATAAAGCTATAACGGTCCATTCCAACTTTTGGAATTATGCATTGATGTTGAATGCTTACGCCCTGCTCCTGACCCTGTTTCCTGCATCCCTGTGTGCCTGTTAAAATAAATAAGGATAGCCAGTGGGTGAAGGATGCACCGCATCCTAAACCCCTGGATAAAATGCGCCAACCCCATAAGCCATGTAATGGCGGCCCACTCAATCAACAAATTGAGACAATTCTCGGTAAACACCCAGGACAGCAATTTTATCCGTTTGTTTTTGATCTGCTCACCGTGTATATTACTTGATATCCTGTAATATCGTATTACAGGGCATTAACTATATAAAAGGATTGTAAGGTTCTGAGGGATTTCTCAGGATCTTAAACATATACCATGCTGTTCATTATATTATTAGTCGATTTAATGTCCTCACAAACGGGGACTCTGCCGGGTGACATAAGACACCCTGATTATTCACTGGCTCCTTTTAAAAGCCAGTCGCAACCCGTTGTTTCCCGGATTAAGCGCATTTTCAGCCCCGTTATCGGGTTTCCTGCAACGGTTTCCGGTGGCGATTCCATGGCGATTATCACTGAATCAAAGCCCACAAAAGTCACTCTCATCCCTGCTGAATGCGGTGAACCCCTTCCCCTTAAAATACTTAAAACCGCTGATCACGGTAAGTTTTTTCGTTCTGTTGTAAAAATCCCTGCAGTAATTTCACGCCAGGGCTGGGCTCTTCAGATATACTGGGCCGACGGTACAAAAACCACCGAGAACGCCGCCGTGCGAACCCTCGGAATGAAGCATCCGGACAGTTTCACTCTTTTACTTTACAGTGACCACCAGCTTCGGGATCCATCATGGAAGGTTTTAAGCGGGTTTAAAGGCAGCAAATCTTTCCCCCGGCACGGGGAGGAAAAACTCAATCGCTCCATCACAAAGCAGCAGCTTGAAGAAATCCGCCTTCTTGACCCCGACTACACCATCCACCTTGGTGATCTTATCTTCGGTCTTGAATTTACCGAAGAATACCCTATGGTTTACGATATCTGGTCGAAATCAGTGGTTCCATCTTATTTCATTCCCGGAAATCACGACGCTTACGCGACATACTCACTGAAACTCCCGTCACTGAACGCTTTCAGCACCGGTTTCCTGAAGTGCAGAAACATGATCCCCACATCAAAAAGTCGTTGGTTTGAAATATTCTCTTTCATCTCCTGCCTTTATGGAGACATTAAAAACGAACTCTTCAATAACCTTGTTTCCGACGGTCTTGTGCACTGGAAACACTGGATGGGCCCTGTCAATCAATCCTTCACCCGCGGTAAGTTCCGGTTTATTTTTATTAACACCTACGGTGGTACTCCCGAGCGTCGTCACAGCTTTTCCGTTTATATAAAAGCCCTCGGTTACCACCTTGGAGCCCCCGCCGTTGACAATTATGGTGGTTATCTCAGCGATACTGATCTCGGCTGGATTGAAAGCGAACTCAAAAAAGCGTCCGCCGCAGGCCTCACACCCGTTGTTTTCGGCCATCACGACCCCCGGGGAAATCGCAATGAAAAACCGTTTCATAAAAATGAACCTTTTCCCACAAATCCCATCGGAGCTGATCACTTCGAAGAATGGAACTTCGACGATGACTGGGATTCGGATCCATCGGATAAACGGTCAAAGGAAACGGTTAAAGAAAATTCCGGAATCAAATTTGTCAGGATTCTAGCTAAATACGGTGGGTACTACCTCAGCGGACACGTCCATAAAGACAGTGAGTGGCATTTCAAAAAAGGTGACAAAATCATTGAAGGTATAAGCGCTCAGAAAGATATTTCTTTTATCAAAGTAACAACAGGCGCTTCCTCACGCAAAGATGATGGATACTGGGGAATGCGTTTTATAAAAGCCCGGGCCGACGGCACTTTAGACCTCACACCCCATGCAAAAAACCAGAAAAGTATTCCTTCGGGCAACGTCTGGTATTCCTTCGATGGAAATCATTACCGTGCGAAGGTTTCAACTTTTCAAAAACTTGGCAAACCCCTTCCCGTGAATATCCGCCTGTGCCTTCCCTACTCCGAGACAGGCTATGAAATCAAAAACTCCGATGGCGAAACCATGACCGCAGACACGGATTACCCCGGGGAAGGCAAACAGATATATACTTTTAAGCACACTCTCAAAACGGATCAGGAATTTGATTTTGCCGTTGTTAAAAAGAATCTTAAACCGAAAATCAAAGTCCGCGCTGGAGGCAAAATATATGAAGGTGATGCCGAACTACCCGGCGGCATGCTGAACGCCGATGCATCCGTTGATCCTGAAAACAAAGGTCTTTTTTCCGCTTACTGGCTCGTAGACGACAATGTGTATCACGGGTTCACTCTGGACACGCGCACTTTTAAAACACCTCTCAAAGCCATTTTCCGGGTCAGGGACAATTACGGAGTATGGACGCAGGCATCTTTCACTGTAACATCCAATCCTCCTGTGGACAAACCCGGCGGACACGGATGCGGCTGCCTTGTGGGAAACAGGGTTAACCCTGCCCTTAAGTTACTTATAATTATTCTTGCATTGCTATTTACCATAATCCGGGTATATTTACACTTCAGATTCCGCAGAAGGAGAAAAACTCCATGAGATTAAGCATATATCTTACCATTGCTCTTTCGATGCTCTTTATCAGTTGCGAGTTCGAAAGTTATGAGAAAATCTGTAAACCCAATGCCGGCAGTTGCCCCGTCGAAGGTGGCACCCAGATCACTAAATGCAGCGCCGACGGCCAATCCGTCAAAACTCAAGCCTGCCCGGCAGGTTCATTCTGCCGCTCCGGTGCATGTTCGTCCACATCATCAGGAAACGTAAGCATAGTGACCACATCCCTCCCGGAAGGAGAAAACGCCCTTCCCTACGAAGCATATTTAGAAGCTCAAGGCGGCATGGAGCCCTACGCATGGCAACTTCTGTCCGGCGATCTCCCCGAAGGCATCAGTTTATACTCCGACGGCACCATTTCCGGTGAAACGGCAGAAGCTGGTTCCTTCCCACTGACTTTCCGTGTTTTTGATGGCTCCACTCCCCCGGCAACAGCTACCATAGATCTCAATCTGGAGATCGCTATCAGCCCCCTGGAGATCGTTGGAGAGCTCAGTTATGATGCAGTTGTGACAAAAGTCATAGTTTTGGACGTTCTAATTCCCTACATTGAGTACAATACTGACCTCCAGGCCCGGGGTGGTTTGAGACCCTACTTGTGGACCATGGGAGATCCGCCGGCCATGCTTAGCCAGTATATCAGCAACTGGGGCCTTCCCGCAGGGTTTATTATGACGGAAGACGGCAATATAAGCGGAACTGCCACATCCCTCGATGACGCTACAAGCGTTACACTTCCCAATGGCACAACACTGACGGGATATTTCCTTTATATTCAAGTAGAAGACAAACAAAACCCATCTGCCATCGCCACTTCCATTTTTGCGATCCCCACTTTGCCCTTCTGAGCTTCCCGCAAGGGTTTGAGCATTTGAATTTTTAATCAAAAATCAATAAAATTGTTGTTAGGGTAATTTTTTGTGGTATTAATTATTTGTCTCTGTCCAAAATTTTAGAAATTGATGCTTACGCAGCTTTTTATCGAAGGACAGTGACCGTGTCTGGGGGATGTTTTTATAGTTTTTTATTATTTATGGATTCGAACAGCTTTTTAAGGAGAAGTTGACATGAGAAAAATCAATCTTTCGCTATTTCTTACCGTAGTACTCGCTTCGGCACTGTTTTCATGTGCCTCCTCAAAAACCGACAATAACAACAATAACGCAACAAACAATACTAATAATAACAACACCAATAATCCATCCGGTCTTTGTTCCAGTTACTGCCCTGCAGACAAAGTCTGCGTTGGCTCTACTCCCGAACACTCCACTTGTGTCAGCCCTTGCCCATGCCCGGCGGATCGCATGTGCTATAACGGTGGCTGCGTAGATCTCTTCACCGACGAAAACAACTGCGGCGCTGGTGGCGTTTACTGCTCCGGAACCTGCACAAACGGCCAGTGCTCCGATGCCTGCGCCGCAACGGGAACCGCTTGCCTCTCTACTCAAACCTGCTGTGAAATTTCCACTAACTATTACAGTTGTGTAAACACTTCCGGTGATGTTAATAACTGCGGCGACTGCGGCGAAATCTGCGATTCTACTGCTGCAAACGCCTGCGTAAACGGCCAGTGTGCCTGCGGCACCAACGCAGCCTGTACCGGCGGCAAATCATGCTGCTCCAACAGTTGTAAAGATCTTTTAAATGATCCCTACAACTGCGGAACATGCGGTCGTGCTTGCGGCATCGGCCTTGCCTGTATAAACGGCCAGTGTATGTGCGGTTCCGAAGCATGCGATGCTTCCGAGAGCTGCTGCGGCAACTACTGTGCCGATCTCAACAACGACTCCACCAACTGCGGAGAATGCGGCACCAACTGCGGTACCGGCAACGGCTGCTCACAAGGCGACTGCACCTGCGGCACCTCTGGCCAGGTCTGCCAGGGCTCATTCACTACACCTATGGAAATTGGCACTGGTGTCGATTGCTTTGGAAACATGAACTTGATAGGTGGCGCCACATGTGTTGAAGAATGTTGTGGTAATGGATGCGCAATGACGCTGGCAGTCGATATGGCTGGATATGGGGAAGCTGATCCCAATAACTGTGGAACATGCGGCGAGCAGTGCAGTTCAGGAACTTGCTGCTGTTGGAGTTTAATGGGCCTGGGGACTCCATCTTGTCAATGTTGTCCATCAGGGCAAACATGTGGTCCAGATGGTTGCGCTGCTTCAAGTGGCAAATAATCCTGACTTTTATCTTTCCAGCCAATTTTAACTCAAATACCCTCAATATTTCCTGAAACAAGGTTACATAACAAATTAATATTCTTTACCTCAAAGCTCAATCTACATACTCTGAAAAAATTCCTTGAATAAAATTTCGTATACAAATAAAAATACATCCGGCCCGTTCAAGTCGTTACTGTCCTGAAATTCAGTTTTTCAAATTTTTCGCCCAATTTTTGCTCAGGACAATAACCGCAAGGTGTTGAATTTATTACTAGTGGCCTGTTAGAAATTTTAATAAATTTCTTCGCGAAGCGAATTACAGGACACAAACTAAGTCGACCTGACAAATGCCCCAGCGATTGTTTCTGGTTTATTTCAGGCACAGGAAGACAAAAACTGGAATTCAGGCTCAGGTCGTTTAACCTGTAACGCTGGCGAATTGGCCCTGACCATCGTTCTCTTCGTCCGAAGGACGACTATAATTAGCCCAGGGTTTTAACCCTGGGATCGGCGCTGGGGTAATCACACTGACGTGAATGACGTCGCCCCTGAATCCGAACGCGATGTTGAATCCGCAGATCTTAAAAGCGTTCGCAGACCGACTATAATTAGCCCAAGGTTTTAACCCTGGGATCTGATATTTATATACCCCCGTTTTCTCAATGATCGCCCCAGGCGCCCAATTGGGAAAACGAAATATACGGAGATTCGTTTTGTTTAAATCTTTGAGAATCCAGGTAATCCAGCCATGCAGAGCCCGCTGTAAATGGTGCGGTACATACAAGAAAAACGGGCTTTTTCAAAAGCTCATCGATCAGGGCACTGCAAAAAAAGTCCACGACTTCTACCTTGAAGCTGTTGAACGTTTCAAACCCGAAAGTCTCTACATAAGCGGTGGCGAGCCCATCCTCATGGAAGGCATCGGCAAATACCTCGCCGAACTCGGCAAGCACGTTGAACGCCGGATTTTTCTCTTCACAAGCTTTCAGTACTCCGCCCAGACCCGGGAAAACCTTGACCTTGAAGGTACACCCTGGGACAAGGTCATTCTCACACATACCACGGCGGGTTTCGATCGCGAAATATGGGATGACATGACTCAGGGGTTTCCCTTTGACCTGTACATCGACAACATCCGCAAACTGTCCGCCCTGCCCTGGCGCAAGCACGTGAAATTCATTATCAATCACGATAATCTTCAGAAAGAACTTGAGGATTTCGCCGAGCTTATCAAACCGGACAAAACCTTCCACCTCAGCCTCAAACTCATGAACAACCAGGCTGGAAACTTTGGTGCCGGAGAAATCAAAAAAACCCGTGAAAACGTACTCAAACTCATCAAAGACGGCATAGCTGGCCTCCCCGAAGGTCTTGATATCGAAACAAACCTCACGGGAGAAGACGCTATCGCCGGTTTCATGAAGGGCGACGGTGGCGAAAGTTGCCCCTACCGTAAAGAGCCTCTCGAACTGCGCTTCGCTTTTCACAAAGGCAACGATAAGTCCGCAAAACTTCAGTACCGTTTCTGCCCCCACTTCCCCCCGTCAAAACACTACATTTTCAAGACGGGTCGTGAAAATATTGATGATATTACTCTTGCATATAACACGGGAAAGTGGCATTCTTGGTGCTCCAAGTGCAGGCTTCGTTTATACGTGAAAAACAGTGGAGCTAGTTCAGATGAATAAGCGCGTTCTATTGATCCTTACCGAATTCCCTCCGTCCATCGGCGGGATGCAGACTCATGCCATTTTACTCAGTCGTCATCTTCACGCCATGGGCTATGAAGTCGACGTTTTTACATACCGCAGTGCCGACAACCCCGACGATGTTCAGCGCGTTGACAAATCTTTCCCGTTCCCGATACATCGCCCTCTCAGCCGTGTAGGGTACTTCTACAACCTTGAAACCCTTCTGGATTTCATCGCAAAAAACAAACCCGACCTCATCTATTCGAGCACAGTTTTTTACGGTATCCTCGAAAAACTCACGGGCATCAAAACCATCTGCCGCTCCGTGGGCAACGACATCATGCGCCCCTGGATCGCCTACCCTTTTAAAACGGGATCACAAGTGGCTTCCAACGCATGGCTCGAACGCAAACTCTATGACTTCTTCAAAAACATCGACAAACCTGAAATGGTTGAGATCATTTTCCGTGAGCAGCGACTCCTCCTCACGATTAAGGCAGCGAAAGCTTCCTCTAAAATCCTCGCCAACTCCGAGTTTACCCGACGCATCCTCCTTGATGTAGGCGTTCCCGCTAAAAACATCGAAGTTGTCGTCGGCGGAGTTGATGCAGGCTACTTCAAACGCCCGGCCTTCCAGAACGTCCGTGACCTCCGTCAGGAACTCGGTCTCCCCCCGGATCGCAAAATTCTCATGACCGCCTGCCGCCTGGTGGACAAAAAAGGCGTTGATTTCCTTATTACAAGTCTTGCAGCTTCAAACCCTGCAGTTTCAAATTATCACCTCGTTATCGTTGGCAAGGGTCACCGCATGTCGCGCCTTCGTAAACTCGCCTACTCCATGGGCGTTGACGAGTACGTCAGTTTCGTTGGTGCGGTTCCCTACGAACAAATGCCACCGTTTTACTGGGCATCCGATGTTTTCGTCCTTGCCTCAACGGTGTTCCGTGATCCAGTGACTGGCCTTGCGGATGCAGAAACCATGGGCCGTGTTCTGTGCGAAGCAAACGCCGCAGGAACCCCCATCGTAGCAACGGAAAGTGGCGGAATTCCTTCGGTAATTACCCACGAACACAACGGCCTTCTTTTCCCTGAAAACGACGTTGCGTCCTTCCTTTCCAGCCTTAAGCGTGTATTTGATGACGCCGAATTGCGCCATGACCTTTCCCGTAACGGTGTCAAGCGCGCCCGAAGTCAATTCGACTGGTCCCACATTCTCTGGACCCACGAACGAGTCTTCGCCATGGACGACATCCTCACCGCCCCCATGCAAGCCGCCGCCGCCCCCCACCCGTAAACCTCAAAAATCTACTCATTGAAAATCAATCAGTTATGTATGTTTACAGCTTATAAACACGCATAAACCTGACTCTGAAGACCCCGGTACATCTAGACCGCTTGCGGAATAAAAGGATCGAAATCCAAAATTTGAATATTTTATTTCATTTTTGTAATTTTACTTTGATGTTAAATGGTTATGACCTGATCCTGCCCCTGTTTCCTGACTATCTGTCTCCCTGATAAAAAAATT
>JAHJMN010000082.1 GCA_018821305.1 Myxococcota bacterium | reverse complement strand
TCAGGCGTTTTTGCAGCGCGTGGCAAATGGAAACGGCACCGTGTACCGTGAATACGGCTTAAATCGCGGTCGCACGGACCTGATGCTGAAATGGGGCAAACCCTTTGCCCCGGAGGAGCAGCGCATTGTCATCGAACTCAAAGTCCTGCGCCCCAAAGATGGCCTTGAGACTAAAAAGAAACAGGCCATCGAGCAGACCCTTGATTACGCAAAAGACTGTGAAGCGACAGCAGTTTACATCCTCATCTTCGACCGCGACAAAACCCACGACTGGGACAAAAAAATCTACGAAGAAACCCTCCAGATGGGCAAATACGAAATCAAAATCCACGGTTTGTGATGTTAAATAGTTACTGTCCTGAGCAAAAATCCGACGAAAAATTTGATTTTGGGTATCTCAGGACAGTAACTAGGTATGTGACATCTTTACCTCCTTCGCTTATTTTCTGGTGTTTTTATAAAATGTTGCGTTTTTTTTCTCTTTTTCCAGCGCCGCCTCCGGCGGCGCTGGAAAAAGAGGGGGGGCGTAGCCTTCCAGATCCCAGAGCTGAAGCACTGGGCTAATTAAGGGCGTTCTACGAACGCTTATACTTCTGGGCTCCCTTGAAGCTGTTCCTGCAATTGCATTCCCAACTGTTGCACATCATTTCCGCTTCTGAAAAGAAGCGGCTCCATTGAAGTATAGATTGCTGGCATGCGAGCGAAACTGCGGATTAACATTAAATTACGTTAGCGGAAGACTATGATGAGCAACTTTCAGCACGGACTTTCGATACAGACATTCATATTTACTTTGAAAAGCACAAGCCAATGATCGAAGATTTTTATGCACGCTGGGAAGTGCTCGGCTATTACCCTTCCGAACTGAAATATCAAGAACATGGGCCGGGCCAATTGGTACGCGGTGGTAAGTAATTATAGGAGTTCTGGCGAACGCGGAGTCTCTATGTTCGGAGAAACGACAGAAAGCATTAGCAATCATCTTTTGAAAGGATAGCTACTCAAAGCACTCTTCGGGTTGCCACTGACATGTTTCGGAACATGTGTACTGCCCCGGTAAATTGTAATCTGAGCAATCTCCTACATCAAACCCAGGAACACTCCAGTCACACGTCTCTGAAATACTTATGAATCCATCGCCACAAACTGCGCAATAGTCATATCCATGACCAGCTCCTGTAAACATACCGTTTTCATATTTCCAGTCGTAACACTCACCCCAATCTTCCAGGCGAAATGGGGCATATCTATGCCACTCAATTCCATTTATATCAACATAACAGTGGTTTGAACTCACCAGCCCGAGCGGTATGTCCATATAGTCAGTACAAAATGGTTCTAAACCACCACAAGTTGTCAATTCATCACCTCTAAATACTTCTCTTTTCACGGCAACAGTGCAATCCGTTCGGGATTCACAATCATTTATGTTTGTAATTTCGGAGCATGGTTTCTCGGGCGAACATCCTGCCAGAATAAAAACCAGAGTCATATATTTAAAAATGAGGTCCATCATCACCCTCCATCCTTAATAAAAACACATTCTATAAATTTCTGAGTTGTCCAAATCCTGTCGGCAAAATCCGCAGTGTATGTGGAAGTCCTGTGGATTCGTTGGTCCTTGTCCTGGTAGAAGATACCCTGTAAATAACGGTTGTCAATTATTAAAATCTCACCCAACTGTTGAAGATGGTGTAATAATTCACGCCTACGTGTTTGCAAAACATTGGATTTTCCGCGTTCTTACGAACGCCTTTAGTGCGCCTGAAAGCAGGCAGAATCGGAGAGGTGAAGTTTCCCTCCCACACCACCACACGGGCGGAACCTCCCGGAATCCTTGTGTTGACCAATTGGGGTAAATGACTATTATACTTTGTGAGATTTCTAGTTTCTAAAAAGGTGTTTGAATGAAGTTTTTTAATACAGCAGGCCCGGTAAATATGGATGATCATTACAAGATAAACCCTCTCACCCGGTTTGATCTTGATGATATTCTGATGCTCATCGCTCAGAAAAAGTACTTTATCCTCCACGCTCCACGTCAGACTGGTAAAACATCATCGCTGCTGGCTTTGCGTGATTATTTGAATGAACGGGACGAATATTACGCCGTTTACATGAACATCGAAGCTGGCCAGGCTGGCCGCAATGATATTGAGTTTGTAATTAAGACTGCGATAGGCGAACTCTCAGAGTGCGTTTCCGATCCGGGTCTTTCCAGCGAGCTAACAAATCTGACAAGTACTGATTCCCCCGGTGATGGATTATCAAAGGCACTTAGAATGCTTTCTGAATCATCTGAAAAGCCCGTGGTACTCATGATCGATGAAATCGATGCCCTAGTCGGGGACAGTCTTATAAGTGTTCTGCGGCAGATTCGAGCGGGCTATCACAAGCGGCCCGGGAGTTTTCCTCAGAGTATAATCCTTTGCGGAGTCCGAGATATTCAGGATTACCGC
>JAHJMN010000081.1 GCA_018821305.1 Myxococcota bacterium | reverse complement strand
TAGACCGCTTCCTAAGTAATACGATTGTGAGTTATTTTAAAGAAATGCTTCAGGAAAGAGCCCCTGATTTCCTGTTCCTGCTACTGATTTCCTGTTTATCTGAAATTTTTTAACAGGGACTCAGGTAGTCAGGCAAACAGGTAACAGGGTCAGGTCATAAACATCTAATATCAATATAAAATTACAAAAACTTGAAGCAAATATTCACTTTTTAGATTTCGATCCTTTTACTAATGAAGCGGTCTAGGTGTTAATTGTTACTGTCCTATGGCAAAATCTAGACCAGCTCATGAGTAATACAATTGTGAATCATTTTAAAGAAATGCTTCAGGAAAGAGCCCCTGATATCCTGTTCCTGCTACTGTTTACCTGAATGCCTGAAATTTTTTAACAGGGACTCAGGAAGTCAGGCAAACAGGCTCAGGCTCAGGTCATAAACATCCAATATCAATGTAAAATTACAAGGGCTGGAAGAAAATATTCACTGTTCTATTCTTGTTCCTTATACTCGAAAGCGGTTTAAATAAAAACCAGCACACTCTTGACTCGATTTTCATATATGATATGTGTACAAAAGCTGAAGGTTTCGGGAGTCTTGGTTCCGAAATTACTATTTTACTCTGCACTCTTTCAGATGTTTTTCTTACTGAATTTAAATGAGTTACGAGGAGTTTTTCATGAAAAATCGGGCTATCGTTCTTTTAAGTGGTGGACTTGATTCCACAACATGCCTTGGTCATGCAATAAAAAGCGGGTTTGACCCTGTCTGCCTGAGCTTCAGTTACGGGCAACTTCACACGGGTGAAATTCAGGCAGCAAAAGAAATTGCCGCATTTTTTAATGTAAAAGACCATATAATAATTGAACTTCCCAAAGCAGTTTTCGGATCCAGTGCCCTTACGGGAAATGGCGTGATTCCCATGGATCGTGAGGATATTGACGAAAAAGGAGTTCCTTCAACATATGTTCCAGCCCGAAATACGATTTTTCTCAGTTATGCCCTTGCTTACTGTGAATCTCTCGACATCCGCGATATTTTCATCGGTGTTTCCTCCGTGGATTACTCGGGTTATCCGGACTGTCGCCCCCAGTTCATTGAAGCTTTTGAAAATCTTGCAAACAATGCCACCAAAATTGCTCTTGAAGGGGGAAAAATCAATATCCACGCCCCCCTGTTGCATCTTACAAAAGGCAAAACCATAAAACTCGGCATTTCCTGCGGTGTTGACTATTCATTGACTCATACCTGCTACAGTCCCGATGAAAACATGCTTGCCTGCGGTCGTTGCGACAGTTGCGTACTTCGCCGAAAGGGTTTTGAAGAAGCCGGCGTTGCAGATCCCACGAAATATCAGGAAAAAAAATGAAAGTCCGGGTTTATGAGATATTCAAGTCCATTCAGGGTGAGAGTTCTTTTCAAGGCTACCCGTGTATTTTCATACGATTAGCCGGCTGCCCTTTGAATTGCCGATGGTGTGACACGCCCCATGCCCGCAATGCAGAAGGCAAAGAACTGGATATCCTCGATATCGTTAATAATATCGTCTTCATGGGAGGAAACATCGTTGAAGTTACCGGAGGGGAGCCCCTTGCTCAGGAAGGGGCAATCGAACTGCTTTCAGCTCTTTGCGAAAAGGGTTTTACCGTTTTACTCGAAACAAGCGGTGCTTTACCCCTTGATAAAGTCCCTCACAGTGTACACATTATCATGGACTTCAAAGGACCGTCTTCCGGTGAAGACGCCCGGATGCTCACATCCAATTTCGCAATTCTGGATGAGAACGATGAAGTCAAGTTTCCCATTGCGGACCGCGATGATTTTGAAAATGCTCTCAGAATCATCAGGGAATATGATGGTCCATTCCGCAAAATCGCCAGTCCGGTGAGTCCACTCCTCGACGCAGGAGTTCTTGCCCGCTGGATTTTAGCGGAAGGGCCTCCAACCCTGAGACTCCAGATTCAACTTCACAAGGTCATCGACGTACCATAAAAGAGAGCATCGGAGTACTTTATGCATACAGTTCATTTATCAAAAAGTTACGGCTTTGAAGCTGCTCACTGCCTTCCCAAAGCCCCCGACGGACACAAATGCCGCAACCTGCACGGACACAGTTTCAAATTTGATGTGGAAGTCCGGGGTCAGGTTCCCGATGAAACCGCCTGGTTCATGGATTACAAAGACATATCAAAGGTCGTAAAACCCCTTGTGGAAGAACTCGACCACACGTATCTGAATGATATCCCTGGTCTTGAAGACGGAACCAGTGAAGTACTCGCCCGTTGGCTGTGGAAGCGCCTTGAAAACAACATTCAGGGTCTCCACAGAGTTACAGTTTACGAAACCGATACCTCCCGGTGTGATTATTTCGGTGAGGAGGATTAACATGGAAGATGTTCAGAGCAGCCATGATCATCGGCAGATTCCCATTGATCACGTGGGGATAACTGATATTCTCTGGCCCATCAGCGTTTCGGACAGAGCCCGGGAAACCCAGCAGACCGTTGGACGTTTCCGCATCAGTGTTGATCTTCCTAAGGAATTTAAAGGCACTCACATGAGTCGCTTTGTTACCATTCTCAGCGATTTTCATCACAATATTACTGCCGATGCGCTTCCGGGGATGATTCGCGAAGTTCAGCGTCGCCTGCATGCGGAAAAAGCGCATCTTGAAGTGCGTTTTCCATATTTCGTTGAAAAGGCGGCCCCTGTGAGTGGTTCTCCAAGTCTCATGGAATATCAGTGCGCATTTCATATTTCCGCCGATGGTGACAAAATTGATTTCATTTTAGAGGCAGCAGTCCCCGTAACAAGCCTGTGCCCCTGCTCAAAAGCAGTATCCGATTATGGAGCCCACAATCAGCGTGGAATTATCACGATGAAAGTACAGCCGATTTTCGATGGTCCGGACAACTTCAGGCATATCTGGCTGGAAGAGCTTTTTGAAACAGCTGAAGCCAGTGCCTCGGCGCCCATTTATGCCCTTTTAAAACGTGAAGATGAACGTTTTGTTACCATGCAGGCCTACGACAATCCCGTTTTCGTGGAAGACATGGTTCGAAACACCGCCGTAAGACTCCGTGAAGATGAGCGGGTTGGGTGGTATGAAGTAACGGCAGTAAACGACGAAAGCATTCATAATCACAAAGCATTTGCCGTTACGACGTGGACACGGGGCGATGAATAAAAACCTGCCTCATCTCGCAGTAATAACCTCATGTACGGGAAAAAAGGCTTTGCAAGCCGGCCTTACTGATGCAGATCTGGAAAATTACGCAAATTCCGGAACTCTTCCAGAGGGTTTTGAACTGAAAAAAGCAGAAGAAATGTACACGGGAATGCAGCACAAGTTCCTCATGGAAGGCGTAAAGCGCTATCGAAACGCCGGGGGCCGCGTTGATGTGTATATTTTAAGCGCTGGACTCGGACTTATAAGTGGAGATCAGTTGATTCCGGCATACGACTTTACGTTTTCAGGAAAATCAAAAAAGTTTATTCAGTCCTGGAGCCGTAAACTGGGGATCAGTGAAAAAATTATTGCGGCGTCAAAAAGCGCTGAAGGAGTAATTTTTGCACTGGGTGATTCCTATCTCACAGCCGCTGATATCCCATCGGATGAATCGTTTTCCACAAGTCTTTTTCTCTGTGCGCCTTCGTCAGCAGCGCCGGATAAAAGCAAGGCACTTCGACTGGGGATGCCTGAGGCTCGTCGTTTTAAAGCAACCCTCGTGGCCCTGAAAGGTCTTTTAACTGCTCGTATTTTAGACCGCACCCGGCAAAGACAGGACTTTCAACAAACTTTCCTTCTAAATACTCACGAGAATATTCTGAATCTGCTGGAAAACCCATGACTTTTAACCCCAATGAGTTCCTTGATACAGCGGGCACCTGGCATTTCATTCCTGACTGGGATGATCTGGTGGATCCCAACTATGATTTTATTACGGACACGCAAAAGGGAAAAGGATGGGCCAACTCCGCCTATGCTCACGAACTCATGAGCCCTCCGCCCTATGACGGCATTTTAGTTTCAAAAGTAGTGGAGGAGAAAAGTGCCCTGCGCAAAAAGCGTACCCGGGAACTTGGGGTAAAAGGTGCCCTGCGGGTGCGTCCGGATTTTCCCGTTATGGGTGATTGCGGCGCTTTTGGATACATTGAAGAAAAACTGCCTCCTTACACAACTTCGGAAGTCATTGATTACTACACCGCTGGTGGTTTTGATTTTGGTGTGAGCATCGATCATCTCATACCCGGACCGGATCATCCTGATCGACAGTTGCGCTATGATATCACGATTAAAAATGCCGATGAGTTCATCCGGATGCACCGCAAGTTGAAACCGGCCTGGGCCCCCATGGGAGCTGTTCAGGGTTGGGATAGTGAAACATATGGTGTTTGCGCCGCAAAACTTGAAAAGATGGGATATCGATATCTCGCCATCGGAGGCCTCGTACGCAAGCGAAACGAAGAAATAACTGAAATCGTAACGGAAATCCGAAAAGTTATCCATGCTGAAACACGTATCCACCTTTTTGGCGTCGCACGGCCACCACTTTTTGATCTCTATCGTGAAAAAAGCATTTTCAGTGTAGACAGTGCTTCAGCTCTTCGCAGGGCATGGATGGGCTCCACGGATAATTTCCACATGCCGGATGGCGACTATTGCGCGATCAGGGTTCCTTCTCCCGAGGGAAAGCGCGGCCCAATGAAAAACATGCCGGAAGAAAAGATCAAAAAAGCCCTGAATCTTGAGCAGAAAGTCCTGCAATCCCTGAGAGAATTCGGAGATCATAAAACAGACATTGAAACCGTCATGGGTCTTTTAGAAAACTATGAGAATTTTTATTCTGAAGACGGTATCTCGCGCCTTAAACACTATCGCCGAACTTTAGAAGCTCGCCCCTGGGAAAATTGCACATGCCCCCTGTGCAAATCCGCCGGTATTCAGGTAGCAATTTTCAGGGGAAACAACAGAAATCGCCGAAGAGGCTTCCATAACACTTATATCTTACAGCAAAAGTTCCTCACCCTCCGGTAGAGAACCTGACCTTAAAATCCCTTCATTGCGAATTGTGGAAAAAAAAGTTATAAAACGGGACATTTTGGGTATATATTTAACCAAATTTTAGTATTTGCGGTGTAGTGTCTGTTTCCGGTATAGTATATTCATATTATCAAAAACATACCGGGAGACTGAAATGAACGAAGATACTGGTGACTTTGTGAACGATATTTTTAAAATCAGAGAAATAGTACAGACAAACATGGATCGCGTTGCCAGCCTTGGCCACTGGGATCCCTCAATAAATGTGAAAGCTGCCCTCCTTGACCGCGTGCCGGAGCCCGGACGAAAAGCTACGGGGTTTGACGCTGGAATTGCTGCAGCTATGAATCTGATTCCCCCGGACAAACAGGCTCTTTCTTGTGTTCTGCATGCGGCATATAACGTGGATGCCATCAAACAGATCCTTATTGAATCTGAAGATATGCACTACAACTCTGAAACCTGCTGGTGGCTGGCGGCGAGCAATATCAAGATTGAAACCGGCGTTACGGTGGACGATTTTCTTCAGCAGGTTAGCGATTTTGATATATTGAGCCAGGAGCCGCTTCTGCGCCGTGATGTTGCTAACGAGATGTTTCTCAAATTGAAAAATAATTTCAAACTTGTGGATGGCGTACCATTTACGACAGTAAAATACGGACTTTCCGGGTGCTATCTTGCCGGGTATAATTTTGGTGTGCATTACGAAGAAGCAACAGGGACTTTTTACATTGGAACATACCATGAAACCCTTGGTCTGGATGATTTTCCGTTTTCAGATCTCAGGTCCCCGGACGGTAAATGTCCTTCAGGCAGAGTCTTCGGATCAAGACAGTATGTGCGGCTTTTCTCTATTTCTGAACTTTCTCTCGCTCTTGAAACAGTTAAAAATCATTTTTCTGCGACAGGGGCATGATTTATATTTTGACTTGAATACTTTTCATTTTCGGCGGTAGCCTGAAAAAGGGGTTATAAAATGGATAAAATATTTCTTGTTCCCGGGTTTTTCGGTTTTACCCGCCTTGGAAGTCTGAGTTATTTCCATGGTGTGGCGGATTTTCTTAACTCGCATTTTGCAAAAACTGGTTTCAAAGCTCAAATTATTGAATGTCAGACAAAACCTACGGGCAGTATTAAACGACGGGCCGAGTGCGTTCTTGATGAAGTCATCAAGCAGGGGTTTTCTGATGAAGATAGACTTCATTTCGTGGGTCACTCAACGGGGGGATTGGATATCAGGCTCCTTTTAACCCCGAATGTGCGG
The DNA here is from genome assembly GCA_018821305.1 of Myxococcota bacterium. GTDB lineage: Bacteria > Myxococcota_A > Polyangia > HGW-17 > HGW-17 > JAHJMN01. Next base: position 31,052 of record JAHJMN010000081.1, on the reverse strand, counting down.
ATTCGCGACGGAGAAATCGAAGAAAAAATCGGGCGGCTTACAAAAAACATAATTACCGTTTCTACACCACATTTCGGAACTCCCCTTGCAAATTACTTCACAACCCTCCCCGGCCGTCAACTTTTACAGATCATAACTATCATGGCAACGACAAAAAGTGGTCGCTACGGTCTATTTGCGGGAAGTAAGATTCTCAGTTTTATTGCCCGCCTTGATGATTGGGCGGGACGTACTGACACATTCCTTGATCGCCTGTCAGAAAAATTTCTTTCGAAGATAACCACTGGCGACAATGACGAGCTTTTCCGCTTCCTTGATGAAGTGTCCCGGGATCAGGGAGCTGTTATTCAGTTGACACCAGAAGGTATGAACCTCTACAACGCAGCAGTTTCCGACCGGGAAAACTGTAATTACTTTTCCATTGTTACGGCGGCTCCTCCTCCACCAACAAACTTCCGTCTGGACGAAATAAACAGTGCGGCAAAGCTCTCCATGGCGGGACTTTTTACTCTCATGTACACTATTGCAAGCCGCGAGCACCCGCACTATCCATACCCTTCAAGAGCTGATGAATATAAAAAACAACTTGAAGATCAACTTCCTTTCCCCCTGACTGCACATTCCAACGATGGGGTTGTCCCGTCTTTAAGTCAGGTTTACGGAGAAAATCCTAAAATTGTAGTCAGCGATCACCTTGATATTGTTGGGCAGTATCCATGGGCTGGGGGAGATCCATATGCTGACTGGCTCCCATCAGGTTCCGGTTTTGATACGGCAAGGTTTGAGTATGTCTGGTCCATCATCGCCAACCGAATTTCTGAATCCACCTGATAATCTTACAGAGCAACACTCAAGACCAGATTGACTAAAAAAATTTTATGAGTAAAAAGGCATTTTCCGGAATTGAAAAGTTCCAGAAAGTTATAATGACTGGTAGAATTTATCCCATTCCCGAAACAGGCAGATTTGAAGTAAATGGCCTCGTAAATATCACTGGTGCGTCCACCTTTGCGGCGGATGACAAGTCCCAAAACCTGCTTATAATAACACCTGATGCAGCCTCAGCCCGTGAAATGGCTCAGACTCTTGAGTTTATCTGTGGTTCTGAAGGCGGAGTGATACACATTCCGCTGCCGTCGGAGAGTATATATAATGATGTCCTGCCCGATACTCTGACGGTAGCTGAAAGACTTGGTTGTCTCAGCACCGTGTTCTTCCGCAATAATGCACATTTTGCTGTTACGGACATCGTTTCCCTCGGTCGTCGCTCAATTTCTCCGGACCAGATGAATAAACTAAGCGTCCTTTTTATGACCGGACTGTCAATTGATCGAGACGAGCTGGCCCAAACCCTTGTCAGAGGAGGATACGAACGTTCAGAAGTTGTTGATTCTCCTGGAACATTTTCCATCCGCGGTCAGGTGACTGATATATACATTCCCATGTATTCCTATCCTATAAGGCTTATCTTTTTCGATGATGAAATCGAAACGATGCACTGGTTTGACCCCGATTCTCAGAAACGACTGCGTCAACTTGATGATGATGAGGAAGTTTATGTTCATCCTGTAAGGGAATCCATTCTGACAGCCCCCGGAGACTTCAGGACCCGACTTTATGAACTGGCGGAAAACCAGGGGATTCCCTCCACGAAAACCCGTTTTTACCTTGAGCGTGTGGAGGAAAATCAGGATTTCTTTGGGCGACAAGCAATTTTACCCCTTATAAATCAAGATCTTGCACCAATTACATCCTTTTTCAAAGATTTCCGTTTGTGCTTTTTTGAACCCGAGAGCTGTATTGTAAATTATCGAATGGCATACAACAATGAAATGAGTGCCTTTTCTCAGCGGAAAGATTCAAAAGAACCGGTCATGGAGCCTTTCAAATGGTATCTGCTACCGGAAGAAATCGAAGCATTAAACGACGAAGAAAACATAATTTCACTGCGTCTTACAGGCTTCCTTCCGCCGGCATGGCCATCCATTGAACCTCTCACGGAACTTATAAACACTGCAAAACAAATGAAAAGTCGTGGGGAATCCCTCGGTGAATGGCTTGCCCGGACACTTCCTTCTGAGGAAAAGCGTGTTTTTCTCAGTGTTTCCCATGAACCGGCGGAAAGCTGGCTTGTAAAAGCTCTGGAAGAACATGGCTGCCCGGTAATTTACCTTGATGATACCTCCCCTTTGTCGGCGCTGGCAACGGAGCCCGGCGTATATGCAAGGCGAGGGGAAGCCTCCGGAGATACACAGTTTGAGATACCATCATCTATTTATCTCAGTGAAAGTGGTATTCTGGGGGCAAAAAACATTGTCCGACGGAAAAAGAAAAACAAATTCAAAGCAAGTCAGTTTAATGTGAACGATCTCCCCGTCGATGGTCCCGTTGTACATGAAACTCATGGTATCGGGCTGTTCAAGGGACTGTTCCGCATGTCTCCCGGCAATATTCCCGGAGATTTTCTTTGTATTGAGTATCTTGGGGGAGACAAACTTTACGTTCCTGCTCACCGCATCGGCCTGATAATGCCCCTGCGGGGAGGAAGTGAAGGAATAAAGCTCGACAAACTTGGGGGTAAAACCTGGGAAAAAACGAAGAGTAAGGCGTCGGAGAAAATTGCGGATCTAGCAGACCGCCTTCTTCTTATGAACGCCGAGCGGAATACAGTGTCAGGAAATTCCCTCACAGGAGATGCGGAACTTTTCACGGAATTTGAAGCTCTGTTTCCTTTTGAAGAAACACCGGATCAACTTAAGGCTATAACTGATGTTCTGGCGGATCTTGAATCACCCAGACCCATGGACAGGCTTATTTGCGGTGATGTGGGGTTCGGCAAAACAGAAGTAGCAATGAGAGCAGCTTTTGTTGCGGTGACAAGCGGCAGGCAAGTGGCACTCATGGCTCCAACTACCCTCCTGTGTGAGCAACATTACCGAACATTCAGTGAAAGAGTTGGGGATTTTCCCGTTACCGTTGCTCGCCTTTCACGCTTTACTCCTGCCACAGAAAAACACAAAATCCTTGAGAATGTCGCGGCTGGTAAAGTAGACATTCTTATATCTACTCATCGGATCCTATCCTCGGACATCACTTTCAAGTCTCTGGGCCTTCTAATTATTGATGAGGAACAAAAATTTGGTGTTGCCCAGAAAGAAAAATTTCGATTCCAGAACCCTTCACTTGATGTGATCTACCTGACGGCAACGCCAATTCCTAGAACCCTCAGCATGAGTCTCTCAGGCCTCCGGGACATAAGTCTTATTTCAACTCCACCTGCAGAGCGTGAACCTGTTAAGACGAACATTGGCGTACTAAATGGAAATGTTATTAAGTCCGCTATTACCAGGGAACTCGCCCGTGGGGGACAGGTATTTTTTGTCACTCCAAGAATCAATTCCCCGGAACTATCCAGAACCATTCATGAGTGGGCAACTTATATTTCTGAACTTGTTCCGGAAGCAATTTGCAGTGTGATTCATGGCCAAATGGACAGTAAAGCAATAGAAAACACAATGTTTTCCTTTCTTGAAGGACGAGTCAATGTTCTGGTAAGCACCAATATCATTGAATCGGGTCTTGATATAAGTCGGGCTAACACCCTTATTGTTGCCGATGCTCACTATTTCGGGCTGTCACAACTTTACCAACTCCGGGGTCGTGTGGGCCGTGGAAAAGTTCGCGCCAGTGCGTGGTTTCTCATTCCCGAAGGAGAAGCAGTTACAGGTAATGCGCAACTTAGACTGGCCGCTCTTGCAAGACACACTCATCTGGGAAGTGGCTTTAACCTTTCCACGGAAGATCTTGAAATCCGCGGAAGTGGAGATCTCCTTGGAGCAAAACAGACCGGCGTTATGTCCAGCGTAGGTTTTGATACTTACGTTCAACTTGTGGAAGAAGCTCGCCTCCGCCTTGCAGGGGAGACCCCACGGGTTAAAAATGACCCGGAACTCAATCTCGACATTCCTTTTTATATATCTGAAGACTGGGTACCGGACCCCCTGGATCGTATCGTAATATACCGTAATCTCTCATCATGTTCTGATGAAACCGAGCTGGCTGATTACTCTGAAGTTCTGATCGATCGTTATGGTTCACCTCCTCAGAGTGTTCAGAACCTTCTCCGGGCAATGAAATTGAAAATTCCACTCAGAAAGATCAACGCAACAGGAATAACTGTCACCGGTTCAAAGGTTTACATTTCTCTGAATGAATCTGCCTGTGTTGATATTGACTCACTACTAAAAGTGATTAACTCTTCCCCGCGGTATTCATTTGCTTCTTCCAGCAGGATTCAGATCCAGCTGGAGAATAATCTCCCCGTGGAGGAGCGTTTTGAGGAAACAATAAGAGTATTGCGATATTTTGCCGCCTGTGCTAATTAGTTCGTGTCCTGTAATTCGCTTCGCGAAGCGAATTTCCGGACACGAACGAATTAGTCACTGTCCTGAAATGCTTATTTTCAGTCTTTTTTATAAGGAGTGTTCGAATGTTTTCATTAATCTCAAAAGCAATGCCATTATTAGCGGCAGTAGCCCTGATTGCAGGGTGCGGTGCTAAAAAGAAAGCACCCTCTTTTTATGTGGAACCCGCTGCAGAATCCGAAAAAGCTAAACTTCTCAAGGGAGATGCCTACCGTGGTAAAGACGGGAAACTCTATCTTCCCATTAAGCTTGGTAATCCCGCTCCCAAACCAGCTAACGGTCAAGAAAATCTTAAAATTGCATCAAAACCCTATCAGGGAATCGATGGTAAAAATTATTACTTTGCAGAAAAAGCCCATGATGAAATGGGGGTGAAACCTTCCAAGGTTGCTCAGACAAAGGTGCCAGAACCCGTAAAAACTGCAGGACTCACTCCTCAGGAAAGGGAAACTGTCATAGCTGAAATCAATGGTCAAAAAGTTACCGCTGGTGAGCTTTATGACAAAATCAACAGTCGTCCCCCCGCATGGCGCCGCATGTTTGCCACAGATGATAAAAAGCAAGAATTCCTTCAGAACAATATCATCAGTGAAATTCTTCTTTATGATGCCGCTAAAAACAGTGGTCTGGAAAAAGACGAAGTTGTATCTGAAGCTCGCAAAAAACGTATGGTAGATCTTCTCCGTCGTGAAAAATTCCATGAATTCAAGAAAAACGTAAAAGTCACCGAAGAAGATATGAAGAAATTTTACGAGGAAAACATTACCCAGTTCAAACAACCTGAAGGTATCATTGCTGCTCATATCCTCGTTAAGACAGAGAAAGAAGCCAAAGACCTCCACACAAAACTTATGGAAGCTCAAAAGAAAAATGACCCCAACAAGGGAAAAATCTGGAGAGATCTCGTAAAAGCTCATTCCCTTGATGAAGCTTCAAAAGCAAAAGGCGGCCTTCTGGGTGACAAGAAAACCCGCGCCATCATCAAAGACGATAAAAACTTTGATAAAGCAATAGTTGACGCTGTATGGGCAATTAAAGGCAATGGCGAAGTATCAGCTCCCGTGAAAACCGCAAAGGGCTGGCACATTGTAAAAAGATTCAACAAACGTAACGCCATGGATGTTCCCTTTGCCACAGCAAAGAAAAGACTCCAGAGACTCGTTGAAAGACAAAAACTTACCGATACATTCAATGCCTGGGTAAGTGAACTTAAAAAGAAATACAACGCAAAAGTTATGGAAGAAAACATCAAGCTCGTAACTGTTGATGTTTCCGAACCTGCTCCTGCTCCGGCTGTGAAGGATGAAAAAGCTCCTGCTCCTGCTGCAAAAGGAACCGCTAAACCTGCAACTCCGATGGCTGTGCCCATGGGTAACAAATAACAGGGGGTCATCATGAATAATATATTAAAATACACTGTAATTACTGCTATTTCTGGAACATTTCTTTTCGGCATGGGCATGGTTGTAAACGCCACTAAAGATGCCGCAAAAAAACCTGCTGCTACTGCTCAGGCTACTGGTGATAAAGCAAAACCTGTTGCTCAAATCGGTGCAAACCTGATTATTACCGTTGCAGATGTTGAGAAAAAGATAAACGCGCAGATTCCCTTCATCCGTAAACGTTTTGCTGATGACGCTGAAAAGAAAAAATTCATTGAATCTCTTGTAGACCAGGAAATTCTTGCTCTTGAAGCTACATCCCTTGGATACGATAAAAAACCTGAAGTCCTGGATGCCCTCAAGCGAGTTATGATTCACAGACAGCGTCAGGTTGTGCTGGATACGCGGGTAAAAATCGCAGACATCAACGACGAAGAAACCAAGAATTATTTCGATAAACACGTAACAGAATTCAAACGTCCTGAAAGACGTCGTGTGGCGGTCATCTTCGTTAAAGAAGAAAAAGATGCAAAACCCATAATTGACGAGCTTACAAAAGCAAAGAACGATCTCAGGACATTCCAGACTCTGGTCAAGAAGCATTCTACTGACGAAGAAAGCAAAAAACGCGGTGGACTTCTTCCTTTATTTGAACAGGATGCAAAAACTATCGACGCAGCCCTTGTAAAAGCTGCTTTTGGAATCGCAAAAACCGGTGATCTCGCCCCAGTTATCAAAACAGCAAAAGGCTGGGCAATCATCAGACTTTCAGGAATTTCACCCAAAGTTGAAAAAGACATTAAAGAAGTTTCTGAAATGATTAAAAAACGGATTCTAAAAGAAAAACAGCAGAAAGCCTACACGGATTATATCGAAGAGTTGAAAAAAGCTGCCAAGATTACGATCCACAAGGACAAATTTGCGATAGTGAAAATCGATACCACATCAAAAACTACTCTGGGCAAGGATTTCCACAGCCCCGGTGGAAAAATGCGAATTCCCGGAGCAATGATGCCTGGTAAACGCCCTGGCCGTAGAGGCCCTGGTAAAATGCCGAAAATGCCCATGGGGCCGATGAAGGGCCATGATCACCACGGTCACAATCACTGATTTGAGTGACAATGTGATTTTTTCTGATATCTTTCCATCTGTGCTTTTGTCCTGAAACTTCTTATCGGTGGGTGTTAAATGGTTCGTGTCCGGAAATTCGCTTCGCTAAGAATTTTATTAAAAATTCTATCCGGCCACTTTTAATGTATTCAACATCTTGCGGTGCCTATCCGGATTTAAAAAACTGACGAAAACTTCATTTTTTCGAATTTCCGGATAGACACTAAATGATTTAAGAGTATCGGGGCCCCGAAAGGAAAACTGATGTTTTATCTCATCCCACTTCTTCTTCTATCTCAGAAACCCGTCCTTTTAGAGGGTGTATCTGCTGTCGTCGGAAAAAAAATCGTTCTGGTTTCTGAAGTTACTGAAAAGTTGACGATTCAGAAAACGCAAATTTGCGGTATTGCTGATTCTACTCAACGTCTTGCAACTTTTGAGAATCTATGGAAAGCCGCCCTTCAGGATGAGATCAACTCTGTTCTGATGGAAATCGAAGCTCAGAATCACAATATTTATATTGGCCCTGAGCAAATCGATCGAACAATAAGAATGATTGTAAAGCAAAACCGCTACGATTCCCTTGAACAACTGAAAGCTCTTTTAAAAGAGAAAAACTATCCTTATCTTCTCTGGCGAAAAGATATAAAAAGACAGCTTTTAGTTACGGAACTTGTTTCAAACGTTGTCACCACCAGAATCAGCGTAGATGATGAAGCGGTAAAAAGTTTTTACCTGCAAAAACTCCGGGCAGTAAATGCTGAAGAAAAAGTTACACTTCAGGAAATCTTCATCAAGCCGGAAGCCTACAAGAAGGTGAAGGCTAGCCTTGAAAAAGATCTCAAAGACAAAACGGATTTCGATCTGCTCATTAAAAAATATGGCGTGCGTTTCAAGTCCACGGATGGTCTTCGGACGGACACTACTCCCGGCACTTATCCTCCCGCCATAGATCGCGTTCTGTTCGGCAAAAAACCCGCAAAGAAAAACGAAATAATTGGCCCGTTTGTTACCGAAGATGGAGTGCTGGTTCTTAGAATCATGGAGCGGACAGAAAGTGGTTTTGAAAAGTTCGAAGTTGTCAAAGACAAATTAAAAAAAGAACTCGAAGCCCGTATGCGTCAGAAAAAAATGGCCGAATGGGTTAAATCACTGAGAACAAAACACCTCGTCGACATAAGAATCACAGCGCCCCCGATTTCTCTTCTTTGCAAATAGTTGATTTTACTTATCACACGAGGATCGAAATCTAAAAAGTGAATATTTTATCTGACATTTGTAATTATGCATTGATTTTGAATATTTACGCCCTGATCCTGTTCCTGTTTGCCTGATTACCTGTCTCCCTGTTGAAAAATTTCAGATAAACAGGAAATCAGTAGCAGTAGCAGGAAAATCAGGTAGGCAATTTCGCGCAGCGGAATGCTTTAGAGGGGCTTTTTCATAAAGCATTTCTTTAGAATAACTCACAATCGTATTACTCCGAAAGCAGTCCAGTTATTTCTATTGAAAACTACTGTTGCTTTAACTTAAAACAGTTATTATAATACACGCCGGTTTGTTGAAAATTAACTGAAAGGAGATTTTCCATGGCATACGCAAAATTTGAAAAAATCAGTAACAACGTCGCAATGGCAGGCGGTGAGGTAAAAGCCTCGTTTATCGCTAGCGTCTACAAACTCCTCATGGCCAATATTATGGCCGCAATAGTCTTTGGTTTCATCGCATTTTATACATTTCCAATATCCCGGGGGCTATTCTACGGACTAAGTTTCGGGGCTCTTGGCGTGCTTCTTCTTGCACCTTTTATTGCAAAAACTAAAGGCGCAAACCTTGTAATGTTCTTTATTTATGCATTACTTGAAGGTGGGATGCTTGGTATTGCTGCGAAAATCTATGTTGCAGCGGGTCTCGGAATTATTTTCCTTCAAGCTGCTATACTTACGACCCTTGTTTTCGGTGGGCTCACCGCTTTTGCTCATATAAGCAAAAAAGATTTCAGCTTCCTCGGCTCTTTCCTGTTTGTGGCAGTATTACTTCTGCTCGGAGCCGGAATCATGGCTATTTTCTTCAGATCTCATATGTTCCACTTGATAGTGGCTTCCGCTGGTGTAGCAATTTTCTCAATGTTCATTCTCTTTGATACCTCCAGAATTATTCACAGGGCTCAAGAAGGTGAAGAAGTTTTTGCCGCATGGATGCTCTTTATCGACGTAATCGCACTGTTCTGGTACATCCTGTGGCTCCTCAGTTTACTCAGTGGTGGTGACAACTAGTTACTGGTCCCTCTAACTTGTTAATGTCCTGAAATCCAACAACTTATTTACTAAGGATATTAACCACAAGGTGCTTAATATAATAGTCGTAGCCTGTTTGGATTTTAACTGAAATCCTTCATCAGTACAGGACACGATCTAACTTCTTCGGAGTAAAACAATGCGTCTTAAAGCAATTTTATTGTCTATTTCATTTGTTTTTATTATCCCATCCTGCGTCATGAAATCAACTTATACAAAGCAGGTTGAAAAATACAAACAGCTCAAAATGAACTTCGACTCTCTTGAACAGCAAAAAGAGTCACTTAAAAAACAGCATGAACTGAAACTCGCTGAGTGGAAAAAACTGAAAAAGCAGTATGACGATCTTTCAACTGCTGTAACCGAGATGAAAGCAAAACTTAAAGGCGCCAAAGGCCTCGCCGGAGAATTGGAAACAAAACTTAAAGCTTCACAGGAAGAACTCGTTGAATTGAGAAAAGCCCGTGAAGAAGCGGAAGAGCGAGCTAACACCCTTAAGAAACTCCAGGATCAATTCCGTCAGATGATTCGTGCTGGTAACCTTGACATCGAAAATCGTAATGGTCGACTTATCATCAAACTTAAAGCAAACGTGCTTTTTGGAGCCGGGGAAGTTGACGTAATGCGCGCTGGTAAAAAAGCTCTCGAAGACGTTGCAAAGGTCCTCGCTAAAATCAAAGGCAGGCATTTTCAGGTTGCAGGCCATACTGACAATGACCCCATGCTCAAAGGTTCTAAATACAAAGATAACTGGCTGTTAAGTGCCACAAGGGCCGTCAGTGTTCTTCGTATCCTTGAAAATGCAGGAGTTCCCGGGAAAATGCTCAGTGCCGCAGGTTACAGCGAACATCAGCCCCTTAGATCAAATGCGACGAAAGAAAACAAAGCTTTCAACCGCCGTATTGAAATCCAGATCATTCCTGAAATTCCATCCTTTTTACAGTAGTTCGTGTCCTGATAGACACCACAGTAAGGTCATGCCATGAAACGTGATTATTACGAAGTTCTAGGTATTTCTAAGAACTCAACGAGCGCAGAAATAAAAAAAGCATATCGAAAACTTGCAACTGAATATCATCCGGATCGAAATCCCGATGACCCTTCGGCGGAAGACAAATTCAAAGAGGCAGCGGAAGCCTACGCCGTGTTATCCGACGATTCAAAACGGCAGATGTATGATACATACGGGCACAATGCTCCCGGGGGAAGCGGTGGCTTCTCAGGTTTTTCGAGTATGGACGATATATTCTCATCTCTTGGGGATATTTTCGGAGATTTTTTCAATATGGGTCAGGGTCGCAGCGCCCGACGCCGGGGAGAAAACATTCTGGTTGCAGCGGAATTATCTTTTCGAGAGTCTCTGTTCGGTACCAGTAAAACCATTGATGTTAAAAAATATGAAGTGTGCAGCGAATGCGGCGGCAGCGGTGCAAAATCTCCGGATTCGTTTTCCATGTGCTCCACATGTAACGGTCAGGGCCAGGTAGTACATCGTCAGGGTTTTTTTGCTTTTGCCACTACATGCCCTCAGTGCAGTGGTGAAGGAAAAATCATAAAAGAAAAATGCCGTAAGTGTTCCGGTGCCGGGAAAATTGAAAAAACAGAAACCATCAAAGTAAAAGTTCCCGCCGGTGTGATGTCAGGTCAGCGAATCAAATATGCAGGAAAGGGTCAGGAAGCGCCGGGAAGTATGCCTGGAGATCTCTATATCCAGATTGAAGTTGAAGAAGATGACCTTTTCGAGCGTGAAGAGTTCGACCTTTTTGCAAAAATTGCCGTTACATTTCCGCAACTTGCCCTTGGAACGGAGATTCCATTTTCTGTACCAACTTCCATAGAGGAAGAAGAAACCATTGAAATAAAGATCTCTCGCGCTACTCAGCCGGGTAGTATAATTACTATTCCTGGAAAGGGTGTTCCGTTTCTTCAGGAAAAAGGAAGAGGAGATCTGCATCTTGAGGTAGTCCTTGTAGTTCCGGACCATATTTCCGAAGAAGAAGAAGACCTTATTCGCCAACTTGCAGAAATAACTAAAAAACCCGTCGCCTCTAAAAAAAGCTTCTTTAAAAAACTTTTTGACCGCAATTAGTTCGTGTCCTGTAATTCGCTTCGCGAAGAAATTTATTAAAATTTCTAACAGGCCACTACAATAAATTCAACGCATTGCGGTTACTGTCCTAAGCTAAAAATAGGCGAAAAATTTGATCTGCGGTATTTCAGGACAGTAACTAATTAACCAAATTCTCTTTTTTTAATTAACAATTTAAGGAGTATATAGTACAGTTAATGGCATTCATGGCATTGCTGTGGTATAATTCACTACAATTTTTTAAGTTGTATGCCACATGCAACTGCAATGACTCATCGGAGTTTATTTAATGTCGGACAACAATACGCCCCGGAAAAAAGTACCTAAATATACTAAAACTATTACTGACGGCACCCCGGTAAAACCACCATCTATCGAGGATCAGGAAACCCAACTTCAACCATCAGTGGATGAAGCGGAAGCTCAAGAAAATGACTGGGTAATTTCATTTTCCGGAGATGCTTCAAAGGACAACAGCAAAGTCAGTTTCACCCAGCCCATTATCGCGGATTCCGCCATCGGAAACAAAATCATCCGTCAGGGTCAGGAAAAATTCGGTGTCCGGGGGCAGCAGGGGTCCACGGCCACAGGTTTCCCGAAAAACGAGGATGTTTTTACTCCCGGTGTAATGGTTTTCAAGTACGAAATCATACGCCTTCTCGGTCGTGGAGGGATGGGCGCTGTGTATGTTGCCCATGATACGAAACTTGGTCGTAAAGTTGCCATTAAGTTTCTTTCAAAAAAAATCTCCGGGAAAGAAAAATTCCGCCAGCGTTTTGAAATTGAGGCCCAGGTTACAGCTAAACTGAACCATGAAAACGTAGTTACAATTTACGACGTTGGTGAATTTCAAGGCAGTTCATATCTTGTTTTAGAATACCTCGAGGGTGTTCCACTCACTAAGGTAATCAAAGGCCGTAAACTTCCCGTTCAGCAGGCCCTTCATTATTCGATTCCCGTTGTTAAAGCACTTCAGGCTGCACACACCAAGGGTATTATCCACCGGGATCTCAAACCTGACAATATCTTCGTTCTCAAAGACAACAACGTTAAGGTTCTCGACTTCGGTCTGGCTAAAATGCTCGGAACCGAAGAAGAAGGCGGATCAAAAGACGAAATCCAGAAGCAACTTGCTTCCGATACGGGGGCCCGTCAGGATCTCACCAAAGCCGGTGCGATTATGGGAACATACGCCTACATGTCTCCGGAACAGTGGGGTATGGATAAAGTCGATGCACTCAGCGATATTTTCGCTTTCGGTGTCATTTTATTCGAAATGATCACCGGGGAACACCCCGTTGGCACAAGGGCAGCTCAGACCCTTGCAGAAGCCGCATCACGTCTTGACGTTCCCCTTCGCAACGTTAAAGAAATCGATCCTACAATCCCTAATGAAATTTCTGAAATTATTTCTAAATGCCTCGAAAAACGCAAGGCACGCAGATATCAGAGTATTGGTGAACTTCTCAGTGATCTTGAAAATGCTGACCCGAATCGAAGCATGGGCCGACGCCTCAGTGAATCCGAGAGCCCCTATCCGGGCCTCAGTTCTTTCCAGGAAAGAGATGCAGACAAGTTCTTCGGCCGCGATGCTGAAATCAGTCGTTTCATCAATAAACTTAAAGAAAACAGCATACTGGCGGTAATTGGACCTTCCGGCGCTGGTAAATCATCCTTTATTCGAGCCGGTGTTATCCCAAGTATCAAGCGTCAAGGTAAAAAACCATGGGATATGATCGTCATCAGACCCGGTCGCGATCCATTTGCCGCTCTGGCGGGGAGCTTACTTAAAGGTGGCTCGTCCACGGCTACTTCTTCCGCGGTACATGAAGAACATGAACTGGCAAACAGGCTTCGTCATGAACCGGGACAGTTGGGAACCCTTCTCCGGGCAAGAGCAAGGACCACGGGTCATCCCGTTATGCTCTTCGTTGACCAGTTTGAGGAGACATTCACTTTAGTTACTTCCGATGATGCCATGAGGTTCACAACAGCTCTGGCCGGCAGTGCTACCGATCCTGAAGTCCCCGTACGTGCGGTTTTAGCAATGCGTTCTGACTTTCTCGATCGTGTTGCCGAATACGAAGAACTGATGGAGGCAGTAACTAAAGACGTTACAATCCTCCAGTCCCCGGGGCCCGCAGGACTTCATGAAGCAATAATCCGGCCTGCTTCTTTGATGGGATATTCCTTCGAAGATCCTCACATGGTTGAAGAAATGGTAGGCTCCCTGAGGGATGAACCGGCGGCGCTTCCGCTTCTCCAGTTTACGGCATCCAAGTTATGGGAAAACCGTGATAAAAGCCGTAAAATCCTTTCCCGCCGGGTATATGAAGAAATGGGCGGTGTCGGTGGTGCTCTTGCCCGTCATGCGGATAACGTTCTTTCAGGAATGACCACCGCTGACCAACTGTCGTGTAAACGCCTGTTCCAGCGACTGGTTACTTCCGACGGCACTAGAGCTGTTATCACCGTAAGTGAAATCAGTTCAATTATGGGTCCTGAAGCGGCAGCGCGGGTACTCAGAACTCTCGCCGCAGCCCGCCTTCTTACAATTTCAACCATTGGAGAGCACAGTGAAGATGCACAGGTTGAAATTGTTCACGAAAGTCTCATCGCTCGTTGGCAAACCCTGAAACGATGGCTTGAAGAAGACAACGAAAATGCCGCCATGCTTCAGGCTTTAAGAGATGTTACCAAACAGTGGGAGCTTCGCGGAAAGCCATCAGGACTCCTCTGGACCGGTGACACTCTTGAAGAAGCAAGACTCTGGCTGAAAAAGTATCAGGGAGGTCTTACCCACCTTGAGAAAGAATATCTCGACTCTGCATTTCGAATGGCAGATCGCAGTAAGAGAATCAAAAAAGCTCTCATTATCACTGCAATTACAGTAATGGCCCTTGTTACCATCGGTGCCATTGCTGCACTCTTTGCAATTCGTGGAGCTGAAAAAACCGCCAGAACCGCTGCAAAGAACGCAAAAATGGAAGCGAAACGTGCTTCAGAAGCTGAGCAGGAAGTTAAGAAGAAGATGGTTCTCCTCGCTGAAGAGACTGATAAGGCAAAAAGAGCAGAAAATCTTGCTTCCCAGCGATTGAAAGAAGTTGTAGCTGCACGTGATCAGGAAAAACTTGCACAGAAAAAGCTTCAGGAGTCAAACTCCAAACTTCTTGCAGCCCTGCGTAATGCAGAAGAAGCAACTAAACAGGCAGAAGCGGCCACCCGGAGAGCCCGGAGAGCCGCCTATCTCGTTCAACTCAGTGCAGCTAGCGAACGTAAAGCTCGTATTGAAGTTGAAAAGGCTAACAAGCAGGTACAGGAAATGCTCATGAAAGAAAGGGAAACCGTCCGGAAACTTCAGGCTCTCCGGTCAAAAATCATTCAAAAACTGCCTGAACGTTTAAATTAGGACGGGCACGAGTGAGTTTTTCCGTTATACTATCGGAGACATCATTTAAATTACATCGGATGGTGTGAACATATGAAAATATTCAGTTCAATTTTAATTATTGCTATATTAATACCCGGATTTGTTTCGGCTCAGGACACTGATGTCAGTATCGAAACCGCAGGAACCGTTAAAGCAAAAGGCGTTAAAGTAGTTTCAAACAAAATCGAGGCGCCACTTCAAAGTAAAAATTTCGTTGATCAGACAACAAACGAAAACGCAGAAAAAGCGCGAGAAATTTTCAAACGCGCCAATAAAAACTTTGAGGACAGGAATTTACCTGTAGCATTGAATCTCTATAAGCAGGCCTATAAACAATGGCCTCACCCGCGCATCGTATTTAACATGGGTGTTACTTTAAGCATGATGAGTCGTCCGAGAGAAGCTGCCCTCATGTTTAAGAAGGTCCTTGAACTGGGCCCGGATCCCGTTGAAGGTGCTCGCTATAAAGAAGCAAAAGAAAAATATATGGAATTGATGGGAACGCTTGCAATCGTCAGATTCCGAGCGGAGCAACAGGGAGTTCAGGTCTACGTTGACGGAAATATTATCGGTACAGGGCCTTTCACTAAGGAAATAATTCTTACAAGTGGAAGACATCTGGTTACAGCAAATCTTACAGGTCACGTTGGGCTCAATGAAGACATCCAGATTCCAGCGGGTGTAGTAGCTGAACGTGCAATTTCACTTAAAAAATTCGAACCCATTGTAAAATACAAAAAAGTCAAAAGATTCGGCAACCTGTGGCCCATACTTACTGGTGTTTCATCCGCCCTGATTCTGGGTGGCGGAGGAACTCTTATCTATCAGGGTCGCAGTGAAATCGACGACCTGCAGTCTGAATATAACGATCTTCTCCTGCAGAGTCTCGGACAACCCGTTGAATTTGATATCAGCCGTCAGGATTCCCCCATTATGAAACAGAACGTAGGTAACGTTCTTGTAGGTGTCGGAATTGCGGGCATAGTTGCAACCGCTGTTTTATTTATTATTCAGGAAAAACAGGTCCAATACACAGTCACACCGGATTCAAACACGGAGTCGTCTTCAGCATCGGAATGAGCGGAGGTTCAAAATGAAGAAGTTTATTATTATCGCGCTTGCATCCACAGTTCTGCTCAACTTTTCCTGCACGAAGAAACTGGGCCTTGTCCAGTGCGGGGATCAGGATCTTTACTGTCCCGAAGGGTCCATGTGTATTCAGGACATCGGGGGAGACTACATTTGTACAAACTCCGGTTGCGGAAATCTTCTTCTTGAACCAAACCCGAACAATCCCCAGTTAAACGAAGAGTGCGATCGCGGACCTCAGAACTCCAATGAAAAAGATTCCATCTGCCGCGTTGACTGCAAACTTCAGGACTGCGGTGATGGCATTACTGATGATAACTCCGTTGCAGGTACTGGTCGTACTGATGAAGAGTGCGATGAAGGAGATCTCAACTCTACCCCTGACAGTCCTATTCAGGATAGATGTCGTCAGTTCCGAAATCCTGACTATCCGAGACTTCAGTCAGATATTGATCAGTGTAATACTCGCTTTGTTCAAGGGGATATTGATGAATTAGGACTGGATGCCTGCATCTATAATGCCGAGGAAGACGTCTCAGCAAATACTGAAAACCTTCCCCTGCATATCTGCCGTAATCCCTTCTGCGGTGACGGTATTCAGGATACGGGAGAGCAGTGCGATCAGGGTGAACCTGGCAACATCTTAATTAAAGACGGACTTGGAACAAACGGTCTTGAGTCGTCAACCTGCACTATAAATTGTGATGTCGCCACCTGTGGCGATGGTATTATAAACACCAGTGTTGCTGAAGATGCTACTGGTACCGCCCTCGAAGAATGCGATGAAGACAACGCCGGTGGTAATAAGAATGAAGATCAGCCCGATACATGTCGCTATAACTGCAAAAATCCTGCATGCGGCGATGGCGTTCTGGACGTTTTAAGCAGCACCGGTCCTACGGGTGGAGCTGAAGAATGCGACGATCCAGCAGGGAACGCTGATGATCCCGATAAATGCCGTTTGAACTGCAGCCTTCCTTCATGCGGTGATGGTATTATAGATGTTACATCCGGAACCGGCCCCAATGGCGGTTCTGAAGAATGTGACGATGGTGAAGGTGTTAACCAGACTGCAAGAAACGCCTGTCGTACCAATTGTCAACTTCCTTACTGCGGTGACGGCATCGTTGACGATGGCCCCGATTTTGGTGAGGAATGCGACACTGGAGCACTTGGCCTTGATGACGGATGCGATGATAACTGTCAGATCGTAGCCGGCTGGTCCTGCGATGAAGTAACCGAAATATCTCCATCAATATGTAATCCAGGATGCGGCAACGGAATAGTTTCCGGTATCGAATTAACCGCAGGGCGCTGCGATGACGGTGATCAAATTGACGGTGATGGATGTTCAAGCACCTGTATGCAGGAGCCTGGTTGGGTTTGTACATCCAATCCTCCAGGGTCCACTTCCGTTTGTCTGCCGATTTGCGGCGATGGTATTATTGTACAGGGAGAACAATGTGATCAGGGAAGCGGAAATCAGGCTAATGGAGACGGATGTAGCGCAAACTGTCAGGAGGAACCTGGCTGGGATTGCACTGGTACTCCGTCCACTTGCTCGCCGGTTTGTGGCGATGGCGTAATCCTGGGTGGAGAACAATGCGATCAGGGGTCTGCTAACGTTACCCCGAATGATGGTTGTAATGCCAGTTGTCAGATTGAATCTGGCTGGATATGTAATGGGGCGCCATCTACATGCACTGCAATTTGCGGCGATGGCCAGATTGTAGCTACCGAACAATGCGATCAGGGTGGCGGAAACAATACACCTTTAGACGGTTGTAACGCTCTTTGTCTGGTAGAAACCGGTTGGACTTGCAATGGAACACCATCTGTTTGTAGTCCTACATGTGGTGACGGGTTAATACTCGGTACTGAACAATGCGATCAGGGCTCTGGTAACGTTGCCCCAAATGATGGTTGTAATGGAAGTTGTCAGGAAGAAACCGGTTGGGACTGCGTCGGCGCACCTTCTAACTGCACACCCATCTGCCATGACGGTCTCATCAGAGGTACCGAGTCTAATGTAAACAGATGCGATATCGGGGTTGGAAATACCCCTGCATGTATAGAATGTGTTGTTCAAAACGGCTGGCAGTGCACCAATGATGAACCCAGCGTGTGTTCCACTATCTGTGGTGATAATCTCGCCCTGGGAGCGGAACCCTGCGATGGAACAGATGTCCGGGGTCAGGATTGTACTGATCATGGTTTCGTAAATATAGGAAACCTTCAGTGTAATGGATGTTCAAGTTTCTCTCTCACAGGGTGTATTGCCGTTTGCGGTAACGGCGTTATTGAGCCAGCCAACGGCATTGCTCCGGCGGAAGCATGCGATCAGGGCGGCGGCAATCAGGCAAACGGTGATGGTTGTAACGCGTCTTGTCAGGTTGAACCCGGATGGTACTGCTCTGGTACGCCCTCAGTATGCACAAACACCTGCGGTGACAACGTAGCTGCCGGTGGCGAACCCTGCGACGGAACGGATCTCAGAGGTCAGGATTGTACTGACCACGGTTTCGTTAACCCAGGAAGTCTTTCCTGTACTGCCTGTAACTGGAACCTTTCCGGATGTAATCCCGTTTGCGGCAATGGGACAATTGAACCCGGTGAAACCTGTGATCAGGGTGGAGGTAACGTTACTCCCGGTGATGGATGTAATGCAAGTTGTCAGATTGAAGCTGGCTGGTACTGCGCTGGAACCCCCTCTGTTTGTACTACAAGTTGCGGTGATGGTATCAGAGCAGGCACCGAAGTCTGCGACGACATGGACCTTAATGGTCAGGATTGTACCGATCATGGTTATGCGAGCGTGGGCTCCCTTGCATGCAACGCCGGTTGCAGTGCTTTTGTAACCACTGGTTGTACAGCCGTCTGCCATAACAACGTTACTGAACCCGGCGAAACCTGTGACGACGGCCCGGCGAATTCCGGGGACGGTGATGGATGCAGCGCTCTGTGCCAGATCGAAGTCGGGTGGGATTGCAACACCCTTGATCAGCCAACTACATGTACGGAACACTGCGGTGACGGCATTATAGTTGGTTCTGAAACCTGTGACGGGACAAATCTTGATGGTCAAACCTGTAATGATCACGGCTATTCCGATCCTGCAGGTCTGGATTGTAACTCAAGTTGCGATGCCTTTGATACATCCAGTTGCAACTCAGATTGTCGCGATGGCAATGTTGAGCCTGGCGAAGCCTGCGATGATGGTGACAGCGATAATAATAACGGTTGTAACAACTCATGTATTGTAAACTCCGGGTGGAATTGTACTGGAAATCCATCAGTATGCACAACAACCTGCGGTGACGACATTCTTGCGGGTTCTGAAGTATGCGATACCAACCAACTCAACGGTCAGGATTGCACTGACTACGGCTTTACAAATCCCGCAGGACTTGCATGTAATGGTCTTTGCAGTGGTTATATTACAGGTGGCTGCAGTGCTGCCTGCGGTAACGGAACCATCGAACCCGGTGAGTTGTGTGACCAGGGTGGTGGAAACACCGCTAACGGTGACGGCTGCGATTCAAACTGTCAGCCAGAATCCGGATGGACTTGCTCCGGAACGCCATCCGTATGTACTACAACCTGTGGCGACGGTATCCGGGCTGGTACAGAACAATGTGACGGTGCTCAATTTGGCACTGCCACATGTATCGATTATGGTTATGTAAATCCAGGCTCACTCACATGTAACGCCTGCGTAATTGAGACATCAAGCTGCGTTGCTGTATGCCATAATAACGTTACTGAACCCGGGGAAACCTGTGATGACGGCCCGGCAAATTCCGGCGACGGTGACGGTTGTAGTGCCGCTTGTCAGGTGGAAACTGGATGGGATTGCGATATTGCTGCCATTCCAACAACCTGTGTAGAACACTGCGGTGATAATCTCGTAGTCGGAACTGAAACCTGTGATGGCACTGACCTTGATGGTCAGGATTGCACTGATCACGGTTTCTCCGATGCCTCAGGTCTGGCTTGCAACACGGATTGTGACGGTTATATTACTACAGGTTGCTCTCCAACTTGTAACGACAGCATTCTGGAACCCGGCGAAGGCTGTGACGATGGTCCTGCAGGAACTGGACCCGGAGACGGTTGTGACGCATCCTGTCAGGTTGAATCCGGCTGGAACTGCGATAACTCATCCATGCCCAGTGTTTGCACCACAGTTTGTGGAGATGGTACAATCATCAATCCCCCGGAAGAATGCGATCAGGGCTCCGGCAACGTTGCCAATGGAGACGGTTGCGATTCCAACTGTCTGATTGAAACCGGCTGGCTATGCTCCGGCACACCATCAGCGTGTATCCCCGACTGCGGCGATGGCATGCTCATCGGCGGTGAAACCTGTGACGGTACCCTCCTTAACGGTCAGGACTGTACCAATTTCGGGTTTGCAGATACGGCAGGATTGGCATGTAACGGCGCCTGTGATGGTTATGATGTTGCTGGTTGCAACGCTGTATGTGGTAACGGAGTCATTGAACCTACAAACGGCACAGATCCTGCAGAAGGCTGCGATCAGGGTTCCGGCAACGTGGCTCCGGGAGATGGCTGCGATGGTTCATGTCAGGTAGAAGCGGGCTGGACTTGCGACAACACCACGCCTCCAAGTGTTTGCAGTTGTAATGACAACACTGCCTGTGCTAACGGATACGAGTGTGATCCACTCCCGGGTACGGGTCTTTGTGTACCAATGGTTACGGATACCTGCCCCGGTGAAACAATAACGGGATCCATTGCGGATACAACCATTCGTAACACAAGTAAAGTCGATGCCTGGAGTGGAACTGCTGGTCCCGGGCCTGATATGTTCTTTAACATCTACCTGAACGCAGGTGAGTTCATCGTGGCCAAACTGTATCCAAATGCCTGGGATGCAGTACTTGTCCTCATGACAGACGGCTGTGATCCAACTGCCGATATAATTGAAGTTTCCGACTGGGCCGGTTCCACTGCAGGTAAGGATGGTGAACTTATTCATTTCGTCGCCACCACTTCCGGCACATACGTTCTTGCAATTGACGGCTACACTGCTGGTGCAACTGGCAGTTTCACTCTATCTGTGGAAACAGGAGTTGCCGTAACACCGGAAACTAGCTCACTGCTGGTCATTAATGAAATCGGAATTCGCATTGCCGGAGATGAGTATGTTGAATTTTATAATGCAGACAGCTCTGATTTCAATCTCAATAACTGCCGTCTTATTACCAATGAAACCACATTTATTATAAATGATGATGTCATCGTTCCTGCCTCGGGATATGTAACTGTTGGATATACTAGAAACGCTAATGATATTAATTTTGATATGGTTTCCTGGGCTTGGGCCGGTGGAGATGATGACAGGATCAACGCTTCTGGCTTTGTGACAATTTCGACTCCAACTGCTGACGCCAGCATTATTGACACTGTTGATTTCGCTGATAACAGTGGTGGTTGGCCAAATAATGACGGAACCTACTCTACGCTAAGTTTCGAACAGAGCTTCCTGTCAAGTCCCACCATAAAAACGGATAACGATAGTGGCGCCAACTGGTGTCGAAGAACTACACCTAACGGAACAGGTGGCGAAGGTACCCCGGACGAAGTCAACAATTGTCCATAACTGAATGCACATCCTTCTCTTACTCATATTAACCCAATCAGCAGCGGAACCATCAAAAGGGGATTACTCCCCATCCCATGATTCGTGGAACGGTCTCGGGAAATTTCTTTCGGTATTTATCAAGGAAGAAGTGCCCTACGTCAGGAGTAACAATCTCGACTGGGAAGCGGTTAAACCTGATAAGGACATACTTTTTTTCCTGAGCCCGGCCACCTTCGTTCCAAAAGAAAAATTGGCGAGTTTTTTAAATAACGGTGGAACCGCATGGGTTTGTGACGACTTCAGACAGGGCGAGAGCATTTTTACATCCCTTGGTATTCCCCTTCAGAAGGAAGATACTTCTTTTCCCGTTGCCTGGCCCGTATCGGATATCCACCCTCTGGTTATCAATGTCAAAACCATTGTCACAAATCACCCGGCATCCTTCGAAATAAATCAAGCGCCTATTCTGGCGTTTCCGTCATCTCGTCGGGCTCTTTTAGCTCAGGTCAATGTTGGATCCGGAACTCTTTTTCTACTCAGCGATCCCAGCATTTTTATTAATGATATGATTTCAAGAGGTGAGAATAATATTCTCGTTGAAAATATGGCCCGATACTTCAAGAAATCAGGTAAAAGATTGATATTACTGACCGTTTTTACTGAAAAAGGTTGGCCCGACGGTATAAAACCCGATTCAAGGCAGAACACTCCCGTGAGAGAAGTTGTGCGGAAATTATTTGTTGATATTTCTCAGATAATGAAAGAAGACCAGACTGGGTTGCGCCTTTTTTTAATTATTTTATTATCGCCTTTTATATACATAACACTTATGTTTGGTTCAAATTCTACATTAACAGAGCAAACACCCCCGACAATTATTACCGGCTCCAAAAGAAGACTTGAAATGAAAAGGAAATTTCTCGCAATATGTTCAATTCTTCGTAGCGATCTCACTATTATAAACAAAGGGGAGCCATCCATTTCCTCTCTGATAAACAGAAAAGACCTGTTCTCCTCCGAACAACTGAAATCCCTTCGTGTTCTAATGCCCTACCTCACTGGTATGCATTCAATGGAAAGTCCAATGCTTGAAAAACTTGCGGAAAACCGCCTTATGGACCTGATCGAACGCGGGGAAGAGCTAATAATTATACTCGATGGTTTGAAAAACTATTGAGAACTATTGATCATCAGCTAAATTATTGTATTATACAATCTGAACCATCTTGGCTAGTTTTACTTTAATAAGGATTTGATGCGCTTTTTTGTGTATAATATATGGTTGTAATAACTGCATTTAAAGTGAAATCGGTCTTAACTGAGGAATACCCCAATGATTAACAGGATACATGATCTGAAAAACAAACTGATTGAAACTGGAATTGATCTGACAACAAGGGTAACAGAAGTTGTTTTTGACCAAACAACAAGATTCCTTGAACAATGGGGACCTGTGATCTGGGAAAAAATTTCCCGTTACATTCCAGACGAGACTATCACGGATGAACCTACGGAACTTGAACCTGTAACTGAAGCACCTGCTCCTTCTGTTGAAGTCACTGAATCGAAGGAAGTTCAGCCGGAACCAGAAGTGGTAACTCCTTCAAACAGCGAGCTTCTTGTAAAAATTGAGAAACTTCCTTTTGCCAAATTGAAAACCGCTTTTGCCAAAGATCAGATGCTTAAAATAATTTATTCCATGGCCAGGACAGAAAAAGAGTGGCTGACCCCAAGGGAAATAAGCGAACTTTGCAAATCATTTCAGTTTGAGGTTCTTCCAGGGAATGTTCGCAAAGCTCTTCAAAATAAGGGAATCACTTCCGGTCTTGTGGAATCAAGACCAGTTCCTGACGGAAAAAATAACGCAAAAGAATATCACATGACTCCCGTTGGTTTTGACTATCTCGTTGAAAACCTTCTTTCAAATTAGTTCGAGATAATAATTTTTCCAATTTCCGATCAGCATTTCTTTAAAACGAGTCACAATCGAATTACTCAGGAAGCGGTTTAGATGGAAGATCTTGATTCCACTGTTAAAATTTTAAAAAATCCTGAAGATAAATTTAAAGGAAATTTAAAAAATCGCATTTCTCTAGCTATCCTTTCTATTGTTTTCAGCGGATGGGGTCAGTGGCAGGGATCTCACAGGATAAAAGCATCAGTTTTCCTTTTTGCATCAATTCCAGCACTTATTGCTACTGTCATTTTAGAATCACCTGGTTTTTTTTACCTGGCTGCAGTTATGGGACTGTTCACCGGGCCCCTCATTATCAGTTTTCCTCTAATAATCGCAGGAATGCTTCCTTCATTTAATTCTCCGCTGATCTGGCTTGGCCTGCCTGTAAAGTTGATTTGCGTTCTGGACAGTTGGATGCTTGGAGGAAAGAAAGAATTTACTCAAATTAATAAAAAATGGGCTCTTTTGTTTTTAATGACTGCCCTTTTGTCTTTTGGAATTTTTAACCTGAAATTTTCAATTATTCGTGCTTTAGCGCCCTCAGAAACACAATTAATTGATCCTGGCGACACTATAGTTGTCTTGAATAAATCCGTTTTCGGACTCTCAAAGACATTGATGAAAAGAACCATAAAAAGAGGCGATCTTGTTTCAGTAAAATCCGAAAATACTCATCATTTTTATAGAGTCATTGCTGTCCCTGGGGAAAAGGTAAAAGTTACTTTTGATCATACCGGAATAATATCATTCAGAATTGAAGGTTCACGACTTATAAAATCAAAAATCGAGAAAATTGTAGATCCCTGTGTCTTTTTCGATAGTTCAAATAACTATATCAGGTGTAATTATTTTCTTGAAACTCTTGGTAATAAATCATATCGGGTCGCCTACCCTTCAGGCGGTGTTAAAATGGCGATGTGGGATCAAATTAAGGTCGAACTTCCAGAAAACAGATATTTCCTTCTGCCGGATGTAAGATCCAATGAAACTCTTTCAGAAATTATTTCAACCGGATTATTGTTATACAGCAAAAAAAGTATAACTGGATTTCCCATAAGTATCCTGTGGTCTTCTCATGCAAAAGAGGGTATAAGGTGGCATCGTCTCGGCCGGAATATGCCGGGAAAAGGGAAGTAAATGTTCGAGTTTTTTACCACCTGGAAATATTTGTACTCCCCGGGATCTACCTCCCGGGCGGGTAAGTTTTTTTTATTATCTGTAATTCTTTTTTTGATAGGCCTTACTGCTTTTCTGTTAAAAATTAAGTCTATCCAGTTCATTGCAATAATATTTGCCAGCATTGGTATTTTTGGAATTTCCATTACGGGCCTCCTCTACTTTTTCAATGTTTTTACTACAATTTCAATTACCAGCGTTCTTTTAGGAACAGCAGTAATTTCGATAGTGTGGTCTGTTTCTTCCGGATTTCAGAAGGAATTTAAAGACAAAATACTGGGAGTTAATGGGCACATTCTTTTTATGCCCCATACAAATCAGTTTTCAAACTATGAACTTCCTTTAGAAGTGGCAAGGAAAGATCCTCAAGTGGTTGAAGCGGCACCTTTCAATCTCAATGAGATGCTTATTGTGCGTAAGAATCGACACAGCGGTGTTCTTATTAAAGGAATAAGTCCTGAAGTTTCTCAAAAAGTTCTCGATCTTCCGAAGCATTTAAGAAATGGCTCCATCGATTCCCTGAACATAAATAAAAACTTCTCACCGGAAGTGTCCCTTGATGACAAAGATGACTCTGAGGAAACTGTACAGTCTGAAAAAAAGAATAAAAATCAATCTGATGGTGATAGATTATGTGCTTCGGGAAAAGCCCCATGGCCATCCCTGATAATTGGAAAAGGACTGGCTGATCGCTTAAAGATCAAATCCGGAGATGCAGTTACACTTGTAAGCCCATATATCGGATTTTCAGCAACTCTCGGAAGTGGAAGCAAAACTGTTCCTGTTAAAAACATTGACTTTTGCGTTACAGGAATTTTTTACGCCGGCTTTGAAGAATATGATCAGAAGCTTGCCTATACTCACATCCATGTCACTCGATTTTTCAATCCCAGAGGAGAAAACGAAAAACCCACTGTATTTGGAATTGAAATCAGACTGAAAAATATGGATGAGGCTGAAAAGGTAAGCGCAAGACTTAAACAAACTCTTCATAATCAAGGAATTGCCCTCAGAGTTGTAACCTGGGGAGAACTTAATCCACAGGTTTTTCAGAATCTTCAATTCCACCGTACAGTTATATGGGTTTTGTTATTTTTCCTTATTACAGTCTCTTCCTTTGGAGTACTGAGTGCGCTCTATATGCTTGTTTTAGATAAAAGAAAAGAAATCTCTATTCTGAAGGCAATTGGTGCTTCGGATTCAAGCATTGCAATGATTTTTGTATCCAGTGGGGTAATAATTGGTTTGATAGGCCTTGCTCTCGGTCAATCAATAGGGACTTTCATAAGTTTTTTACTGAAGCAGTACAATTTTCCATTGGATCCCGAGGTTTACATTATCAGCAAATTGCCTGTTAATATAAATATAGAGAGCTTTTTCATGATCTCCGTAACGACTTTTCTTCTTTGTATTGCGGCAACCCTGTTTCCGGCCCTTAAAGCTGCCCATGCGGATCCCCAGGCTGGTTTAGCCAGGAGAAAGACATGAAAACCGCTGTTTTCGGTGGTTCATTTGATCCTCCGCACATAGGTCATAGTTTCATTATAACCCTTGCTCTCTCTGAGGGTATGGACGAAGTAATTATCATTCCTGCAGGCACTCACGCTTTCGGCAAGAAAATGACTGATTTTTCTTTAAGATACCGAATGTGTATAGATGCCTTCTCTATCTTTGGTGAAAAAGTCATTGTTTCTGATGTCGAAAATTTTCCAGAACATACTGGAAAAACCTTTGATACCCTTTGCATACTACAGGACAAATTTCCTGAAAAAGACTTCACTCTTTATATTGGAGAAGATAATTTCTCAAGGTGGAATGACTGGTATAAAAGTGACGAGATTAAGAAACGATGGAATATCAAAGTAATCGGGCGCGGGGAAGACTCACAAATGGATTTTCACCTCCCAGACATTAGTTCGACCAAAATAAGGCGCATGATATCCGCTGGTTTCTCAGGATATTTACCTGTGAATAAAAATGTTTTGTCTACCATCTCAGAAAACCACCTTTATGAGACCATATCTAATATTTCAGTTGTAATCATTGGCATGGGTAAAGTTGGATCTTCCATATATAAAACACTTAAATCAAAAGGAATAAATGTTTTACATACTTTTGATACTCAGTTTTCTGATACTTCAGAATACTGTAAATCCTTCTCAGAAATAAATTTCAGTGATGCGGATCTTGTATTTCTTTGTACTCCGGACGGAACAGAGTTTGATTTTGATAACAAAGTTACCTGTCCAGTTCTTTCAGTAAGTGGCAATCAGTTTCCCGCTGAAAGGTTTCACGGACACGATCCTGAAAAGGCGCTTCTTTTCCATCCCGCGGCAGCAATAACTGACAGGTTTTCTAATTTAGATGACGTATTCTGGGCACTAATCCCCGGAAGTAAGATAACTCATGATGATCTCAAACTTATAGATTCTCTTGGTCTTTCTTTTGCTGAACTTCCAGAGAAAACAGATCTCTGTCTTTATCATGCTGCATGTAATATTTCATCCAATGGTGTTTTTTCTTTAAGAAAAGCATCTCAGGACATTTTGACATCTTTTTGTGGACTCTCAAACAACAACTCCCAGCAACTTATTAATAGTCTTATTAAATATTCATCTACTTTTTCTAATATAAATAATATAGATAGACTCAGTGGCCCCGTATACCGAAAACAGTGGGATTTGATTTTTAAGCATATAAATGCTCTTGAACTGAAAAGTACCAATCTTTCAAATTTTTACATTTCAGTTATATCAGGCATTTGTGACTTGTTTGAGATTGAAAGCCCTATTTTTTTAAAAAACCGATTTGAAAAAAATCATGAAAAACCTTGACGTTTCTGACAATTATAAATAATCTGGAACGGTTGGTTTTATATGAAAGAGGCCAGTTACCATAATGCTGAAATTAATTATAGAAGATGACGATAAGCAGGTAAAAGTTGTCAGGCTTCTGCGTGATGAGATAACTATCGGAAGAAAAGAAGGAAATACAATACGTTTGACGGAGCGTAACGTCAGCAGGCGTCACGCAAAGCTCTTCAAAAAAGACAGTCTTTTCATTCTCGAAGATCTCGGCAGTTACAATGGTGTCAAACTTAACGGTAAAAAGATTACCGAACCTGTATCCATAAATGAAGGTGATAAAATTGCCATTGGCGATTATATGCTGATGCTCAAGGTTGAAACTCAGGCAGAAGCTGATCCCTTCGAAGAAATGGCCACGGTTCCCGTTGAGAAGGTTGATTACGAAGCTTTTGATATTCCTGTTGATTCTAAAGAACAACCGGCGGTTTCAAGTGAACCCGTCGACGAGTCGGTTATTCCTTCAGATCTTCAAGCTAAATTAGTTGTTATTACAAGTAATTATGCTGGAACCTCATTTGTACTCAAACGGAAGGTTTCGATCATTGGTCGCACACCCGAAAATGATGTTGCTCTCGATCACAAATCAATTTCCAGAAACCATGCAAAAATTGTATTCGATGGACTGAATTATTCAATTGAAGACATGCAAAGTGCTAATGGTGTCAGGATAAATGGTGAGCAATATGACAAAATGGCACTGCGCAAGGGTGATACCATTGATTTGGGCCACGTTCGGTTCAAGTTTGTTGCTCCCGGGGATGATTTTGTTTTCACCCCTGAAACTACTCCAGTTGTCCAGAGCGGCAATAAAAATATGATTTTTATTGGTATTGGAATAGTCGTTGTCGTTGCGGTAATAGCTTTTGTTGGAATTAAAATGATGACAGGAGGCAAAAAGTCAGGGCCCTCCAAGTCTCCTGAAGTTTCCCAAAATACCAGTAACGAAGACCTGCAAAAAAGTATCAGTAAGTATCAGTCGGAAAAGAAGTGGAAAGCCGCCCTTTCTGATGTTGATGTTCTTTTAGGTAAAGCCGATCTTTCCGAAGACCTGAAATTAAAGTATAAAAAATTAAAAAGTACTTTTACTCAGGAAGTTGAAAATGAGAAATCCCTTGAATCTTCCAAAAGCTTTGTTCAGATCAAAACCTGGGATAAAGCTTTCAGTGAAGCAAAGAAAATTACTTCCAATTCGGTATATCATCCCGAAGCAGCGGGAATCATCTCCAAGTCTAAAACCGAGTATCTGGTTCAGATTATGACTAAAAGCAAGGAATATCTTGCTTCTAAAAAATGCGACGAAATTAAATCACTTTATTCTAAAGCAAAAGCGATGGAGTACAGTGAATCCGAACTTATGGATCTGTCCTCCTACCGTTCAAAATGTTCTGGTAAACCAGATGATGACGACAATAAAATCATGACCGGTGATATGAAACCCCGTCCCGAGGATAAGCCGGATAAAGATCCGCCGGACATGGCAAAACCCATGGATCCTACAACAATTCAGGATCTCCCCACCATGAATGAGAAACCCATGGCAACGGGTGAGAGTGCTGAATCTCTTCTGGCTGCTGCAAAAGCTGCCTATTCTTCCGGAAACTGCGGTACTGTAGTCAGGAAAGCCACCAAAGCATATTCTCTTTCCCCAAGTCAAACTGCAGTCAAATATGTTGGGTTATGTGGCTGTAATAAAAAGAAAAAAGGCTGGGCAAAATGGGCCTACCAGCGAGCAAGTGGCAATACTAAAAATCTTGTCTTCAAATTATGCAAGAAAAATGGAATTGCCCTCCCTTAAGTATCATTTTTTTAATATCATTTTTTTCTGAAAAAATAGCCGTTCTCTTATTTTATTAATTAGTTCGTGTCCGGAAATTCGCTTCGCGAGGAATTTTATTAAAAATTCTATCCGGCCACTAGTAATATTTTTAACACCTTGCGGTTACTGTCCTGAATGAAAAACTGACGAAAAATTTGAAAAACTGAATTTCAGGACAGTACCTTATTAAACCAACTTTAAGAAAGGATGGGGCTATGAAATCCGCAACGAAACGGACAAAAATTGTTGCTACACTTGGACCTTCGAGTAATACACGAGAAGTCATAGGGGCATTGATTGATGCTGGTATGAATATAGCACGAATTAATTTCAGCCATGGAACCCATGATGAGCATGAAAAATTATTTTACATTGTAAAAGAAGAAGCCCGAAAGCGGGATCGAATTGTCGGTGTTCTTGGTGATTTATGTGGTCCTAAAATCAGAGTTGGACAACTGGGAGATGGTTACAACCTTGTTGAAGGTGACTTTGTAACTCTTTATCCGGAGGGTGAAGGCACTGGCGGAATTGGAATTAATCAAAAGGCAATTATCCATGATTTAATTCCAGGGGAAAAAGTCCTATTAAATGATGGTTATTTCGCGCTGGAAGTCACTGAAAAGCTAAACAATTCTGTAAAGTGTCGTGTCCTGACAGGAGGTTTATTAACTTCCAAAAAAGGCCTCAACGTTCCTGGTATCAAAATCAATATTCCCACAATAACGGAAAAAGACATTGATGATATTTATTTTGGACTGGATCTGGGACTTGATTTTTTTGCTGTATCATTTGTTCAATCAGCATCTGATATACTCACTGCCAAAAGCTACGCCCGGCATATTCCAGTTATCGCTAAAATAGAGCGGCCTCAGGCTGTTAAAGAGCTTGATGATATAATCAAAGTCTGTGATGGGCTTATGGTCGCAAGGGGCGATTTAGGTGTTGAAGTTGGTCCAGAACATGTACCAGTTATTCAAAAACTGATTATTATGAAATCCAGACTTCATTCAAAGCCTGTTATAACGGCCACGCAGATGTTTGAAAGTATGATCACTAATCCTACTCCAACAAGAGCGGAAGTCAGCGATGTTGCAAATTCCGTACTTGATGGAACCGATGCTGTCATGCTGAGTGCCGAATCTGCAAATGGAAAGTATCCCATCGAATCTGTATCTATGTTATCGCGCACACTTATGGACGTTGAAGAAAATCCCTTTTTTAGAATTCAGAAAATTTTTCCCGAAGCAGGTGCCTCAACAACAGATGCTATAGTAAGCTCTACCGTTTCCCTTCCAGAGGCCCTTGGAATCAAACTGATAGTTGTTTTCAGCCAGACTGGAGAAACTGCACGGCATTTTTCTCGGTTTCGTGCCAATATTCCCGTGATTGCTCTCACATCCCGACTGGAAGTTCTGGCCCGACTGGCTTTATCCTGGGGGGTTGTGCCATTTTATTTTGAACAGGAACCTAGCATTGAATCAATGCTTGAAAAGATGAATAGTTTATTACTGGAAAACCATCTTGTTCAAAAAGGGGATATGATTGCTGTTACCTTCGGTTATGAAGGTGTCGAACCTGGCAGAACCAATACTCTAAAACTCCACAAAATTTACTAAACCGCTTTCGGAATAAAAGGATCGAAATTGGGAAATTGAATTAAAAATTACGTTCTTTTTAATTATTATTTGATATTGAATGGTTACGTTCTGTTCCTGAACCTGTTTACCTGACTTCCTGATTCCCTGTTAAAAAAATCAGGTATTCAGGAAATCAGTAGCAGGAACAGGAAAATCAGGGGCTTTCTCTT
>JAHJMN010000080.1 GCA_018821305.1 Myxococcota bacterium | reverse complement strand
TAATTAAAAATTATTTTATTTTAAAATAGAATATAAATCCGTTTTCAAAGAAATAATATTTTTAATAATACATGTATTATCAATAACTTTCCTGGCAATCCCAAATTTGGCATAATTCTTGGAAAATGTATTTCAGGGTTTGTTTTCTCAAAAATAAAGGTTAAGCGATTCTACGCTGGAAAAGGAGTATGAAATGATTGCAAAAATTATCTTATCAGCATTTTTCCTATTAACTATAGTTCAAGTGTATTTTGATAAAGAAGAGACACTTTTGGTCAAGATATTTTACGGAGTTATCATCATAGGTATAGTAATTGGAATTTTAGCTCCTGATAAGTATAAAATTCCCACCAATACGAGTCCAGACACCAATACGAAAGTTATTAATTATTTACCAAACCAAAGGTATTATTATAAATATCACCATCGTCCGATGAGATTGAATAAATTCAAATATAGACCAATACGCCGTGGACGTTGATTTTCCAGACAGAATAGTTAAAATCAGACATCGTTAGTTTTGACTGAAATAGTTCGTGTCCCTTAATTCGCTTCGCGAAGTATTTTATTAAAAATCCTAACAGGCCACTACCAATAAATTCAAGACCTTTCGGTTACTGTCTAAAACGTATTTCCGAAGGAAATCGTCAAAGATGACAACTATTTTCGCAGAAAACAGTGAGAGTCCTGAGCAAAGAATTGGTGAAAAATTTGAAAAACTGTATTACAGGACACAAACGAAATAACAAACTACTACTTGCGCACACTTATAAATATTCCTGCAAGAAACAGATAGGTTAAAGTGTGTAGTATCAGTAAAACAAAATCAGTCCTCCTATTGTTTTGCTTCAAATTATAATTATTTATCCATATTTTCACGGGATCCGGTTTTATTTTGATTTTTGGATTACAAATGCAGGCAACTTCTTTGATTTTAATTGGTTTCTTTTTCAACAGTGTCGCTTCACTATCCAAAAGTGCTTCTGATGCCCATCTGGAAACTGTAAATTTGGCTACTGAACCTCTCCAGAAATCAAGTTTAACAAGAGTTCCTCCAAGAATGATCTGAGGTATTAGAATAACCGGTACAAGTGTCATTGCAACCACCGAATTCGGTGATAATGATGAGATTAATAAACCCAGTGCAATCGAAGCAGCCATTAGTAATGATAGAAGACCAACAATAAATAAAAATTTTGAATCAAATTTTAAAATAATAAATAAAATACCAGTAAAAACAATAACCTGCATTACACCAAAAAATATCAACCAAATAAACTTACTGACAATATAGGGCCAAATCTGGAGATTTACTTTCCTCTCCCTCCTAAAAATAACTTTTTCGCTCACAATTTCTTGACTGGCATTAAAACAACCGAAAAAAATTATTGCTACCACCATTATAAATAATGGCATACTCCTCATCATTACTTCTTTTTCTGCACCTGAAAATACCGAAGCAACAAGTAAAGAAATTACAATTGATTGAAGAGCAAGCAATAGTAGAAACAAGTTACTTCTCATCTTTCTCTTAATATATCTATCAGACAGTGTCATAAACTGCCTTATTTGTCTCGAAAGTGGCATGGAACTTTCAATTTGAAAATCTGAAAACGCTGGAAGATTTTGTTTCCTTTCCTCGACAAATTCTTTAAAAATTGGACTACCCAAGTACTTCCTGTTCCAGTCTTGGCCCGGTTTTTCGTCAAGGACATACATAAGTTCTGTCGGATCATTAAGGGTGCTTTTAAAGAAATCAAAGCACAGATCAGTTGAACCGAAGTAACTCAGGTATCCCTGTTTCAAAAGCAAAATATTATCAAATTGATTGAAAATTTTTTCTGTTGGACTATGAATTGAACATATTACCAGTCTCCCCGAATCTGCTATTTTCCTGAGAACCTTTATAACTCCAAATGCATCCTGTGCTGATAACCCCGATGTTGGTTCATCAAGAAACAATATGGGAGGTTTTGTCAAAAGCTCCTGCGCAATGTTTACTCGTTTTCTTTGCCCGCCGGATAAAGTTCTTCCTTCCGGGCCCCCAATTATGTCATTAATTTTATCTGAAAGTTCCAAATCTTTTAATGTGGTTTCTATAATATTTTTAATTTCAGCATCTGAGGTATCAGAAGGCAACCTTAACTTTGCAGTATAGTAAAGAGATTCGTACACTTTTAAATCCGGGTAAATAATATCGTCCTGCGGCACATAGCCTATACTCTCTTTCAGTCGATCCCAATTTTCATAAATATCAAAATCATTCAGATAGACGTTTCCTGATGTCGGCTTTTTGTACCCGTTTAAAATTTCAAATAAAGTGGTTTTTCCAGATCCGGATGGCCCCATTACGGCTACAAACTCACCTGCTTTTAAAACTACGTTTACATTATTTACAATCCGGGCCATCTTTTTTGTTTCTTTTTTATATATATCAAGATCAATATTGTTCGCGTTAAGATAAATACTTTCTCTTTTAATATTTTTTCCGGTCCATATATTTTCCCAGAGTATTTCAATAGAACCAAAAAACAATTTATCTCCAGGTTTTAAATATCCATTTTTAATTAGAACATTATTTATAAATACCCCATTGGTGCTATTTAAGTCTGTAACTTCAAACAGACTATTATTTATTTTTCTGATAGATGCATGCCTGGAACTTATGACTGGCTCAGACAGTATTATGTCACAATCAGTATGCCTACCTATTGTTATAAAATCAGGAAACTGTGTTTTTAACTTTGCATTTTCAAATATACTTAAAAAATCAGGTTGATTTTTATACTTTATTTCAAAACTTCTCATAATATCATCAAATTCAACATTATGACTTCCTAAGCTAATTTTTTTTCCTGATCTAATGATTATTTCAGAAAAAGGCTCAATTTTTATTCCTGAGATATATGTTCCATTCGTACTTTCAAGATCGACAGCAAAAAATCCTTCCTGCCTCATTATTACAACCATATGATTTGAAGATATTATTGGCTTATCAATTCTAAAATCGTTACTACTGCTGCCAACTTTAATAAAAAAATCACCGAAGCATGAGTAACAAAGGTCTGATTTGTTATCAGTAACCATTCCACATTTTTTACATACTGTCATAGAGATCACCTTGGAATTTCCAAATTATATTTTAACTATCAGAAATAAATAATATATGAAAAAATTAAATAATTTTAATGCTTTAATAAATTAAATAGCATCTTGACTTTCTCAATATGGAATGAACTATTTCCGATATTTAATATCTTACACAAAGAAACTAAATTCAAGATTTTTGTCTGGGGTTTACAGTTCGGAGGGGAAGGAGTGGCGGGGGGGGTTTTTGGCGTAGCCGAGGTTTGAGTATTCTGTGAGATCCGCGTCGCTCATGGCGTAGAACATCAGGTAGGTGCTACCGATATCAAGGACTGCGGGACTGAGTTCAGATAGATGGTTAACGAAGGAGTTCGGGGCAATGGTGTCATAAACCGGGTTGAATGGATAGGGCACAAACTGATATCCATCACGGGAAACCATGTAGCCTACAGAATAATTGGCTCGCACCTGATCTGTGGTTCCGAAAGATGAAGCTTCACTGCTTTCGTAGCCTTTTGCCGCCACCCACAGACGGAAAACGGGTTCGCCGTCATCATCGTAATCAACGATCAGGAAGGGAGAACGAACCCGGGAAAGGCCCCGCCATAAAATGCCATCGTCAAGATCCGCAGGTTCCACCACGGTTTTGCGGGAATTGAAATTGACATCAGGATCATCAAATAATTTCCCGTCGGCATCAATGCTTTGCTGGGCTTTAATTGCCCGGCCGTCGCCGGATTCAAAGTAGACGCGAATGAGCCCCGAGTAGGGCTCAACAACGGCGGATGGATTGTTGATTGTTGCAACACCGTCAATGGGATAGAGGACAGGTGCAGGGTCTCTCACCCAGTTACGGCCGTCGGTACTTTCCGCACGACCGATATATTCGCCGTCGTTTACCACGTAATACATTATATACTTACCGTTATTGAAAACTACCGTGGGAGAACCAGTGTGGTAGTTGTCAGCGGCGCCGCTTTCAATAACCGGGGCAGCGGGGAACATTTCCCAGTTTACACCGTTTGTGCTGCGGGCCCGGAAAATAACCCGGCGTTCGTAGGAACCCTGATCCATTTCAACGAACATCCAGATATGACCATCGTTTCCGATAACCATGTGAGGTTCTTTGACAATGCGCGGTTCCATCTGGATAACGCATTCTTCATCGTCGTAACAGTCGCCGTCTTGTGAACATGGAACCGTTATGCACCGGGCCATGGACAATGAACACAGTTCGCCAAGCTGGCACTCGCCGTCAACAATGCACATCTGCTGACACATACCGAGGTCGCAGCGAGGGTTTGCGCCGGGGCAATCGCAGTCGGACTCGCAGGAAATGACGCAGCGTTTGGAGTTAAAGTCGCACTGCATGTTGTCCGGACATTCGTCGCTCCGGGTGCAGTATTTTACCGTGCACACGCCGCATACGCAGGCCATCCGGCCGTCGCACTGGGAATCGTCGGTGCAGGTTTCAGGATTCGGGTTGTCCCGTTTCTGACAAAAACCGCCGAGATCAGTACCCGGTGGCGCAATGCGATGGTAGCCAATGCACATCTGAACGGGGCCTTTTTCTTCCCAGGGAGTTACGCCGGATTCAATGTAAATGCCGCTGTACTGATCCTGATCCATCATTGTACATCCGGATATCACTGCAATTGAAATAATAGTAAATAAAACCGGGCGCATATCAGAAATCCATAGAAATACCGGCACTTACGTGGTGAATATTACCGCCATGCCGGATGTTGGTTAAAGTCGGATTTACTTTTTCTTCCAGTCGATCTTCCAGAAGATGAAGTTGATAAGAAAGATGAAGCCGACCCGGCCATGGCCAGAACGACGGTCCTTTGAACTTCACGGACATTCCCCCGGCGATAATATGCCTGTTATTATCCATCAGGGTGGAAATACCCGTCTGCTGCGGTGCCGGAGTTGCATAATAAGCGTAACCGGCCCGAAGAGTAAAATCCCCGGAGGTAAACTCCGCTCCAAGGCGGGGAACGATGGTGTCATGGAAGTTATCCGACGGCAAAACAGCCTCAACAAGGGGCGGATTTACGCCGAGATCCACAAGAATCTTCACGAGGGAAATGCCCGCTTGGAATTTTGACCACTGCATCCATTCCAAAGAGGCATAAGCGGTAAAATTCTTACCGAAATCCCAGGAAGCGGAAGCACTGATTTTGCGGGGACTGAAATGATCGTACATTTTAAGGGCAATAATTGCATCACCCGTGACGATACCAGCAACATCAACATCCGCGAGAATATTCATCTTCAGACGGAAGGAATACTGATCGCGGAAAAAAAGGGCAAAACGAAGGGGTTTAAGCCACGGTGGACGATCAATTAAAATTCCTGCAAAGGGCACATATTTATATGGAAGATTTGCATCGATTTCCATCTCGGATGTCTTGTTGCCACCTTTTGAACCCACGTTCAGGTGCAAAGAGCGTCCGATAAGGTCCATCATGACGTTGATTCCGAAGCCGACTTTCATCCAATCCGTAACGGCGGCAGCAGCGGACATGGCCGCTTCAAGCCGATGGGGATAATTGTCCAGCATTATAAAACGGGCTTCACTGGCGGGTATAGCCTGCAGGCGAACGATCATCTGATCCGGAAGATGAAAAGCCGTGCCTATGGAAATGGGAATACCGAATATTTTCCCGATACTTGTAGCAAGACCAAGGTCTGAACCGTGGGCATCGAGGATTCCGGGATTCCTGCCGTTTACGTTGAGATTCATATACCCATAACCCCAGGAGGCCCCGGCTGTTACGCCTTTGAGCCCTGCTAAAGCTGCGGGATTATGTACTGCTGCGGACCACAATTCAGGATTAATCAAAGAACTGGCCTGGGCGGTTCCCCGGGATGCGGGATCAAGACCGAAAATGTCCGATGGATTCGCCCTGCTTTGGGTTGAGCAGATAATTGTAAACAGAAAAAGTGAGAAAATGAGCAGGTTTTTCATTGTCTCACCTCCACACTGATTCCACCGGAAAAGATTCCGCCGCCACTTGTAACGGAGGGATAACCGGGATTTGTAGTCTGAAAGCCCGCGGTGGTTGGGTCGTCTGCAACACATGGAAGTTCGTCAACTAAAGAACCGTCCTGCTTTACGGGAATTTCACCGCAGGTTGCATCCGTTGTAATAATGGATTTACGATGGGTTATCCCTGCGAGGACCTGATAGCGCAGATGGGCATGAATGCTTACTCTTTTCGTGATTGCCCAGGAAGCACCAAGGGAAAAAGTATATTTGTCACCATCCATAACGTTGGAGATGCCCTTCTGAACCGGTGAAAATGAGGGTTCGTAACCGATGCCGGCCCGATAAGTAAAATCACCGGAGTGAAATTCGCCACCAAGACGCACTGTAATTGTGTTTTTAAGGGGTACGTCCGGGAGTTCACCTGCTAAAAAACCAACGAGGGGCAGTACACTGCGCATTTTGACGTAGGGTGTATTGTAGTAACTCCAGAGATTTTCAAGGATATTAAGTTCAAGACCCCAGGTTTTGGTTCGGTAGGCCCCTGCCCACGTAATGGTGTGAGGAGAGTATAGAGCCAGCGCGTTCAAGTCGATATTGATGTCTGTTCCTGCCACATGGTTGAAAGAAACGTTATGAAAATCGACCCCGAAAGCCTGACGGTAACTGAGACCGAAAAACCAGTTTGATATTTCGTATGAAATACCTGCATTTACTGCCACACGACCTTCAAGTTCTTCAAATACGCGGGCTTCAACGCTTCTTGTAGCACCTTCATAACCAACAATAGCACCTTCAAGACCAGCGAAATAATTGAGTCCTATGCCGAGACCGATACGCCCATAAGTCGGACTGTCAAAGAGTTTAAAACTGAGGCCGGGAATAAGCATAAGCCGTTGGCTGCGGTTTTCGTAATAAGGGTAGAAGACTTCCTGAGGCAACCTTGAACGAACCCATGCGATTTCGTTGATTGGGGTAACCGCAAAAAGTCCTACACGAATGCGATCCTGCAGAAAGCCGCGAAATGGAAGAGGAAAAGCAACACCAGCACCAACCATGAAAGGATCCCGGATAGATTGAGAATCTGCGGGAGTGTCAAGGCTGGACACCTGAAATATGAGACCGCCTTCGAAAACCAGACCTTTTCCAAGAGCAAGGCCCCCGGGATTGTAATAAAGGCACTGAGAATTTCGGCAACTTGCGGCGGCGGTATCACCTTTTCCGCTTGTATTACTGAAACCACCAAAAAGATCTACGGGATTAGCGTAGGCGCTCGTTGTATATAAGATTGAAATAATTATTAATAAAATATATCTTTTCATAAAAAATTAACTATTTATTTCGTGTCCTGAAATTCAATTTTTATCAAAATTGAGCATGTTTACGAAAACATGC
>JAHJMN010000079.1 GCA_018821305.1 Myxococcota bacterium | reverse complement strand
GAGTAATACGATAGTAAGTTAATTTCAAAGAAAACCTTCAGGAAAAAGACCCTGATTGTCCTGTTCCTGCTACTGATTTCCTGTTGCCTGATTTTTTTACAGGTAATCAGGAAGTCAGGAAAACAGGTTCAGGAACAGGGCGTAAATATTCAATATCAAATAATAATTAAAAGGAACGTAATTTTTAATTCAATTTCCCAATTTCGATCCTTTTATTCAGGAAGCGGTCTAAATGACCCCTGATTTACTGTTCCTGATCCTGTTTCTGATTCCCTGAATTTGTTTTATAAGATTACTGTTTTTATTAATAATATCATCTAACACGGCACTGTCGAGCAATGTGGAATTGTTTTGGATGATTTTCAAATTGCTTCGCGCAACGTGGAATGGAATCGGATAATTTTCAACTTGCCCCGCGCAACGTGGAATTGTTTTGGATGATTTTCAAATTGCTTCGTGCAACGTGGAATGGGTTTTGGGCGATTTTCAACTGACTTCGCGCAACGTGAAATGGAGTCGGATGATTTTCAACTTGCTTCGCGCAACGTGAAATGGAGTCGGATGATTTTCAACTGACTTCGCGCAACGTGAAATGGAGTCGGATGATTTTCAACTTGCTTCGCGCAACGTGGAATGGAGTCGGAAGATTTTCAACATACTCCGCGCAACGTGGAATGGAGTCGGATGATTTTCAACTTACTTCGCGCAACGTGAGGGGTCAGGGTTAATCGAGGGACCGGATGACGATTCCACTGCGGAGTTTGGGTTCAAACCAGGTGGATTTGGGGGGCATTATTTTGCCGGAATCGGCAATGGACATGAGTTCTTCCATGGATGTTGGATAGAGAGCAAAGGCTATTTTCATACCGTTTGCAACTCTTCTTTCCAGTTCTTTCAGACCTCTCATGCCGCCAACGAAATCAATACGTTTGTCGGTTCTTGGATTTTCAATTCCAAGGAGCGGAGCGAGGACGTTATCCTGAAGAATGCTGACATCAAGGGATTTAACCGGATCGTTTTCCGGGAAAATTCCGGGTTTGGCGGTAAGTGAATACCACTTCCCATCTAAAAACATTCTGAAATTATGACGAGATGAAGGTTTCGGATCGTCTGTCTGGGTAACATCAAACTTTTCGTTTACAGCAGTCATGAACTGTTCAGAACTGTGGCCGTTAAGGTCTTTCACTACGCGGTTGTAGTCAAGGATCTTGAGTTGATTGTGCGGGAAAATGCACGACATGAAGAAATTATATTCTTCCTGCCCCGTGTGACAGGGATTTAATGCTTTTCGTACACCGGCAATGCGTGCCCCTGAAGCGCTGCGGTGGTGACCGTCTGCTACATAAAGGCACTCGATTGTTTTGAAGGCATTGGAGATTGTTTCAATACGGGCACTGTCAGTAATGACCCACAGCCGGTGAAGAATCCCATCGTCCGATGCAAAGTCATAAAGGGGTTTTTCTTTTGTTGTATCCATTATCAATGAATCAACGTCAGCTCTGCTTTTGTAGGCAAGAAAAACAAGACCGCTGTTGCAGTTCAGGAATTTCACATGCTTTACGCGATCTTCTTCTTTGTCAGCTCTGGTGAGTTCGTGCTTTTTGATGAGGTCTTTGTTGTATTCATCGGCGCTGGTGCCAGCGACAAGTCCTGTCTGAGTATGGTCGCCCCATACCTGCTGATAAACGTAAAATGCCGGGGAGTCTTCCCGCTGAAAGACACCGTCTGTTACCAGTTTTCGGAGGTTGTCTGCCCCAGCCTGATATACAGATTCGGCATAGACATCAACACTTTCATCAAGGGTGATTTCCGGTTTTGAAACACGAAGAAAACTGTATGGGTTACCTTCTGCCATTTTACGTGCTTCGGCAGAATCCATAACATCATAGGGAAGTGCAGCTACCTGCTTGACATATTGAGTTTGGGGTCTGAGACCTCTGAACGGTTTTACAGTTGCCAATTGAAGACTCCTTTCCGGAATAGACTTATTCCAAGTGGTATTTTGTCCGGAAACGATATTTACTCATTAAAAACGAATAGGCAAAGGGTATTTTGATGATTTATCGGAGATGGGAAATAAAGCAGGACCATAATTCGAACAAAAAAAAACGAGTCCGAAGACTCGCTTTTGTGATCCCGACGGGATTCGAACCCGTGTTTACGGCGTGAAAGGCCGCTGTCCTAACCGGTTGAACGACGGGACCGGCATTACTGCGTGTTGTCAGCCTTTCGACTGCCTGCCATCGCAGTGAGAGAGTGAATATAGTAAACTGCGATCCAAGTCAACACAAAATTGTAAATTTTTTCATAAAATTGATAAATAGAAGAAATAACAATGTTATTTTAGACTATTGTGTCGCAGGTTTTGATGAATTTGGGAGAAAATGTAGATTATAGTTGCCAGAAGGATCATGCCAATTCCGAGACCACGGTTAAATCCGACGGTTTCCCCATAAATGAAAACCCCCGCAAGAAACTGCAGGGACGGTGCGATATACTGGAGAAAACCGAGTCGGATAAGGGTAATCCTCTTTGCAGCCCATGAAAACAGGATAAGGGGCGTAGTTGTTGCAGCCCCAGCCCCAAGAAGAAATAAATTAATCTTCATATCCCCGGTGCAGAAAGCGGCGTTTCCTGAGATATGTAGATATAAAACCCACCCGAGAGCAAAGGGGAGTAAAAGTGCCGTTTCTGCTGTCAGTCCTGAAATTGAGTCCATGGGAGATAGCTTTTTAAACAGTCCATAGAAGCCAAAAGTTGTGGCAATCAATACTGCCCTCCAGGGAAATGCACCATGCATGACTGTTATCCAGATAACGCCAGCGCAGGCAATCAGGACGGCAGCAATTTCAAGACGGTTTATCTTTTCTGAAAGCAGGACAACTCCTAAAACGACATAAATTAGAGGATTCATAAAGTATCCAATGCTCGTTTCAACAATATATCCGTTATTTACACTCCATATATAAAGCAGCCAGTTTGAAGCAAGCATAAGCGTTTGAATGGACAGTCTCAAAAGATGCTGTCGTTTCAGTGTTTTGAGCCAGGCGAATCCTCCCGTCAGAAATCCAATGAAAACCAGGAATAAAAACCCCCAGATAATACGGTGCATCAGTATTTCTGGTGCCGAAGCGCCCCCAAGTTGTTTCCAGTATATTGGCAGCATACCCCATAAAAGGTATGCCCCCAATCCGGACAGGTTGCCGTAAAGTGAATTATTCTTAGTTGTGGTCAAATAATCTCCGTTATGGGATTCCAGCTCCCAGGATAAGTGCGGGTTTATTCCTTCGGCAGAATTTGTCAATAAATCAATTTTTTTGTTTTAGTGAATTGTTATTCGTCTTCAAGTTGGAAGGTAATTGAAACTGTTACAGTACTTGCAATCGGCTCACCATATTGATCTTTTGCAGGTTTGTATTTTGCCTTTTTTATTGATTCAAGGGCAAGTTTGTCCAGAACGGGGTGCAGTTTTTTGAGAAGATCAACTCTGGAAATGGTGCCTTCTGTTGAGATGTAAAGTAAAAGCCTGACCTGACCTTCAATGCCGAGATGTTTAAGGCTTTCGGGATATTTAATTGTCGGGAAAAACATACGTGCAGCCTTTATTTGCACGACTGGAGGATCTTTTGGCGGTTTTTTCTCAACCATTGGTGGAGGCGGCGGCGGTGGAGGTGGGGGCGGCGGAGGTGGAACGACGATAGCATTATCACCCGTTGGTAGACCTATTTCAATGGGGCCCGTACTTTCACCGTCACTGTTTTCAGTGAGATCAAGGGGTTGATTTCGGTTTATATATTGCTGAACGATTTGTCTCGTTCGGAAAAAACT
Source organism: Myxococcota bacterium (assembly GCA_018821305.1). Classification (GTDB taxonomy): domain Bacteria; phylum Myxococcota_A; class Polyangia; order HGW-17; family HGW-17; genus JAHJMN01. The sequence goes on along the minus strand of JAHJMN010000079.1, from coordinate 5,573 downwards.
TGAAAGTTTGACTTTTGCAGCCTGCCTGGGTTGTTCAACTCTTGTTCTCAGACGTTTTGTTGCACTTGCGGTACGGAGAATTACACGCTTGGGCTTTTTCTTGGGTTCTTCAACTTTAATTTTTTCCTTTTCCTTCTCAACAATGGTGGATTTCTTAAAATTGATTACCCGAGTATCCTGTCGGGGTAACTCAACACGAAAACGGAAATCCTCCATGTTCCGAAACCCGATGAGTAGAATACCAACGAGAAAGGCAAAACCAAATACAATGGCCTGAGTATAAAACCAGGTAAGGGGAACCGGGACAGCGGATTCAACCCTCGATTGGGTCATAAGCATATAATCAATGGAAAAACCATTGGAAGTATATATTTTTCCGGCCCCTTCGGAAATGTCATGGTACTGCGGTTGAACTCCGGAATTTTTTACTTGTTTGCCTTCGAGATCTGCAGACATCCCGGGCATTAAGCAAATGCGGATTTTCCCATTCTTCGTGCGTTCAATCAGGTTAAAACCGTAGGAGGGAACATTTTGAAACGGGATTACAAGAAACCCTCGTTTCTTCATTTCATTGATATTTTCGTTATTAAGAATCTGTCTTGACGACTCAATACCCGGCAGGGGGATTACCACATCAAATAAATGAGAGTCTCCCGCAGTTACCGGAGAATCAAGGTTACACCACATACTTTCGTATGATGTGTCCTCCAGATTCACTACAATATTAACACCAGTGCGCAATTTGCTGTAAGTCATATCTACCAAATCTCACTGTGAATATAGAGTCAAAACACGATTTGTAAAGAAAATATCTTCATTTTAATTATTTTTTATTGAATTAAAGACGCAAAGAGGGTAAATAATCTTTGAATCTGATTTTTTCTGTTTATATCCGGTTACAAATTACCGGTTTCCAGATTATGCCAGTGTCTCAGTTGCTCCCATGTTCGTTGCCCCCCTGACGACATCGGGCGAAGAGACACTGGTTTTTTTTTGCTGAGATTGCCTGATGAACACATGTGCGTTATTCACCATGCTTTTACTGGCGTGGAATCCCATGAAATCCTCTTCCGGCGTGCCTCTGCGCCATGGCTCAACATGTATTTTTCTGACACCTGCGGGGGGAGATTCTGACAATCTTGAATCCCTTCTTTACACCAACGCACTTTCATTTGATGAAGCTCTTATCGGGTTGAGCGCACTTCAGTTTTTCATTGATGAACCAGATGCGTTTTCTGACGATATCGGGGTAAATTCAGTTTATTTTATAACAGATAGCTGGAATTATGAGCCTTCAGCGGATGCAATGACAATCCTCACCTGGATAGATGATCCCGGTGGTAGTGAAGACGGTATTATTGTTGATGCGGATATTCTCATTAACGATACTGATGGTCGCTTTTCTCTCAACCAGGATTCAACCCGGCTGCAGAGAGTACTTATTCATGAAATGGGTCATGCCGCTGGCCTTGATCATCCCTGCCGTTTACTTGGTACTGAGGATTCATCATTGCCTTTTTGTACAGATACTGGTCTTGATGAAATTATAACCAGAAGCATAATGTACCCATTCAGTGGTGTTGAAAACCTGATTCCCAACAATGACGATATTTCAGGCTTCGCAACTCTTTATCCCATGAATTCGGATTTCGCCTGTGAGCGTTATGAGCCCCCCGGTGACGAAGGCTGTTCCTGCAGTTCACTGAATTTAAATGGAAAACATAACCCGTGGGTCCTCGCCTTTTTTACGGTGTGCTTGATATTTATAAGAAAAAAGTATCGATTACCGTAATTTCCTGCTTTTTACTGCATTATTATGTTGTATAGAAAACAATTGTATAATAAATATATTTTCCAGAGAAAAAAATTTTTTATAGCAACCTGAAATTAAATTATTTTATGGTTGTGCCGATTAGTAAATCCGGCATTACGGGTTTTAAAATGTCTGAATATAACTATCAAATTTTCGAAGAAACAGAACTTATTATAGTTACCTGGGGCCCCCTGGCTACCGGGGAGGGACTTATCAATTACCAGATGGAAACCTGGAACTCCGGGAAGTTACCTATCAAGTGGGATGAAATTATTGATTTCAGTAAAACTCAAAAAATTAACGTTTCAACCCAGGATATGAAAAAACTGGCAGATCTTTCCGTTCAACTCGATTCTCAAGAGAGACCCGGTCGCACAGCAATTATTGTCTCCGGAGCTCTTCAATATGGACTCTCCCGTATGTACAGTTCTCACAGGGAATCGGCCCCCGGTGCTCGTAGAAGTGTCGAAATTTTTTCGGATCTAACTGAAGCTAGAGCATGGCTTGGTAAGTAGTTAATGTCCAGATCCTGACTATCAAAAAAAATAATGGCAAATAATCAGTTTGACAGTATAGTCATTCTGGCATGAAATTCTTGTCTCATGCTTCTTTGGCATATCAATGCATGGAGCCGATAGTCATATTCGAACTATGAAATATAAAGAAATTTACACGCAGGAGTGATTTAATATGAAGAAATTTGTGATTTTTTTTGCTGTGATTGCAATGGCATGTGCTGGAAACAATGTTGAAGGTGAGAAATGCGGCGATGGAGTGGACAATGATGGGGATGGCTTAATTGATTGTCAGGATCCCGATTGTTTTTATTCATGTCCATCTGTTGAAAACTGCAGTGACGGGGAAGATAATGACCATGATTCCCTTGTTGATTGCGAAGATCCCGATTGTTTTGATTATGCAAACTGTCAGAATCCTGAAATATGCAATGATGCGGCAGATAACGATGGTGACGGCCTCATAGACTGTGCCGACCCCGATTGCGGCACATATGCCGGATGCAACCAGACGAATGAAAACTGTAATGATCTTACTGATAATGACGGTGATGGTCTTATCGATTGTGCAGATTCTGATTGTCAGGGAACGGTTTTTTGCAGTGGCAGTGAAAACTGTGCTGACGGTGTGGATAATGACGGTGATGGTCAGGTAGATTGTGCTGATTCCGACTGCAGTTCGACTGCTATTTGCAGTGGCTCTGAAAACTGTGCTGACGGTGTAGATAACGACTCTGATGGCCTTATAGATTGCGCAGATCCTGACTGCGACGCCTTTACCGCCTGTCAATCAACTGAAATATGTGATGATAACATCGATAACGACGGAGATGGACAGAAGGATTGTCGTGATCCAGACTGTGCTGGTTCTCCTTTATGCCCGGAAATCTGCAATGACAGCTTCGATAATGATCAGGACGGCCTTGTGGATTGCGCAGATCCTGACTGTGATACGTGGTGGGCCTGCCAGATTCCGCAGACGGAAGTTAACTGCTACGATGGAAATGATGATGATCTCGACGGTTTTACGGACTGTGCCGATACAGATTGTTCATCGGAAAGCGGCTGTGTTCGGTGTTATGACATATTTACTGATGTTCCTTCAGCTCATTGGGCTCATGATTATATCCGCGCCCTTTACACAAACCAGATGATCAATGGGTGTAGTTCTTCTCCACTCATGTATTGCCCTGCGGATCCCATGCTTAGAAAATGGTTTGCCGTAGCGCTCATCGGTGTAATGGGAGAAACAACGTCATCTGCAGGTCTTAACGCTTATTTTTCAGATACTACTGATACTTTTTCAACACCATATATCAACAGATTGAAGGAACTTGGCATTACAAACGGTTGCGGAACCGGAATTTTTTGCCCGGATGATGCAACACTCCGTCGGGATGCCGTTGTTTTTGTGCTCAGAGCCATGGGTGAAAGCGAATCTTCTGTCCCCGTCAATCAATATTTCAGTGACATTTCAGGTTACAGTGCTGGCTGGATCAACCGGGCGTTCGAACTGGGTATAGTTTCCGGCTGTACAGCTACAACCTTCTGCCCAGACTCGGACCTGAATCGGGATGCCGCTGCTGCAATCCTTGCTCGCGCCTACAATGTGACAAGCGACTTCTGTGGTTTTTAGGTACTGGTAGTGGTTTTTATCCACTGAATGAAACAAATTAAAATTGGGGTTTGACATCTACAGTTTTATGCAGGAAAATCGTTTGCAGTATTTGAAAAGGTGTTTATAAATCGTGAGCATTTCTTTTAAGTCACTTTTTCGGGAAAAATTCGGTGAGAGTCATTTTTTGATTCTTGGTTCCGAAGGTTTAACCGGATTAAGTGCAGCAAACTTTCTTGAGCAAATGGAAGTTGCTTTTAGTGTTTCAGATATTAAACCTGAGAATGAACTACTCGGTAAGAGCGACAGATATAAAAATATTCGAAATGTTTATCATTCCGGGCATGAGCTCAGTCAACTGGAAGGCATTACTGATATAATTGTATCTCCGGGTGTACCACCGAGGATTGACATCCTGCAGGCAGCGCGAGAACAGGGTATTTCCATCTGGTCAGATATCGCTCTAGCGTCGGAATTTATTGATGGTTCCAAGTTAGTTGCCGTTACAGGAACTGACGGAAAAACTACTACTTCTACTCTAATTCACCATATTTTATCAGGTTTTATGAATTGCGTTCTTGCAGGCAATATGGGAATTCCTATTCTGGAAGTACTTGAAGATATCCTTCGTGCGGATAAGGTTGTTTTAGAACTGAGTGCTTTTCAACTGGAGATTCCTGGGAAATTAAAACCGGCGATCAGTTATATAACGAATATTGCTCAAGACCACGTTGAAAGGTACGAAAATATTGAAGAATATCGTGAGACTAAGTTTGCGATTATTAAAAACTGCACATGGACCGATATTTTTATCAGGAATACGGATGATCTTTTCATATCTGATTTTGATCCAGGCAACCTGACAATTCGCGACATAAGTGCACCGGGAGAACGCTTCAACTCCATCGCTAATCTTTTTATTTGTGGGGATTTTGCCCTTCCGCTTCGTAATTGTAAATTGAGGGGGATGCACAATGTGCGTAATATCTGTGCAGCTCTTGAAATTGCATGTGTTTTTCAACTTGATGGAGAAAAAGTACTTGAATTGATTTCAACCTTTAAAAACATGCCACATCGATTCGAAAATGTTGGGGTTTTTGATGGTGTTACTGTAATTGACGATAGCAAGGCCACAACAGTCAGTGCCGTAGCTGCAGCACTGGAAGCACTTGAAACTTCGGCTGTTTTGATAATGGGTGGCATGCCTTCAGGTCGCGACTACACTCCACTGAATGATTATATTCATAAAATAAAATGGCTGATTACGTACGGTGACGAGGGTCAACGGATTCTGTCATATTTTAAGGATGTACCAGGTATCTACGAAAAGAATTTCCCGGATGCTGTCAAGCAAGCTGTTCACAAAGTTAGAAAAGGCGAAACACTACTCCTCTCTCCTGCCAACTGGGATAAATTAAGAACTTACGTTGAGCGCGGTCGCATATTTGTCGAAACTGCAAAGGATTGTCTAAAGCTCCGCTTGATTAAATAGTTAATGTCCTGTAATACCAAATTTTCAAGTTTACACCAAATTTGTACACAGGACATTAAGAATGAAGACCTTGAAATTATTATAGTGTTCTGAATAGCATGTTTTCCTAAACATGCTCAATTTTGATAAAAATTGAAT
>JAHJMN010000078.1 GCA_018821305.1 Myxococcota bacterium | reverse complement strand
TATTAATTGATATTGAATGGTTAACCGCTGGTCCTGCCCCTGTTTACCTGACTTGCTGATTACCTGTTAAAAAAATCAGGAACACAGGAAATCAGTAGCAGAAACAGGACATTCAGGGTCTTTCTCCTGAAGATTTTCTTTTGAATAACTCACAATCGTATTACTCAGGAAGCGGTATATTCACAAATGATTTATAAAAATCGTTGAAATGCCAAGGAAACAAAGAAATCCCATTGAGTCGGTAGTTGCTGTTACGAGCACCCCACCACCCATTGCTGGATCCTGTTTCAGGGCTTTTAGAATGAGGGGAACTCCCGTGCCTACAAGTCCACCAATGAACATGTTTATTATCATGGATAGCAATATAACAAGGCCCAGATAGGGACTTCCCTTCCAGAACATTGCAATGCCCCCGGTAATAATACCAATCATAATCCCAAGGGAAAGGCTGATGAGAATCTGTCTGAAAATAGCATTGCGAGCGGTTTTCGGATCGACTTCACCAAGAGCAAGGGACCTTACCATAACCGCAAGAGCCTGGGTTCCCGTATTGCCCCCTAATCCCGCAACAATCGGCATGAATGTAGCCAGAGCAACAAATTTTTGAATACTTCCCTCAAAAAGGCCGACGACACTGCTGGCAATGAAGGCAGTGACCAAGTTGATCATCATCCACGGAAACCGGCTACCTATACTCTTTGAAACAGGAGAATCCAGCCGATCTTCATCTGTAATTCCCTGCATTCCAAATGCTTGATCTGCAACGGATTCGAGCATAGTATCTATGATATCATCAATCATTATAACGCCAAGAAGACGATGGTTTTCGTCCACAACGGGAACGCTGACAAGATCATATCGAGTAATGATATGGGCGGCATCTTCGGCATCTGACCAGGCGTTGACGGTAACGGGATCTTTCAACATAATTTTCCCGAGAAGATCTTCCGGCGCTGCAAGAGCAAGATCCCTCAATGGAATCTGGCCCAGAAGGTGATGCGTGGAATCCATTACATAAATTGTGTAAATGGGATCCTGCATTTTCTTTGCCCAGTTTCGAAGGCTTTCAAGTACTTCGCGACAAGTCATGTTTTCAAAAAACTCAAGGATATAAGTATTCATGCATGAACCGGCGGTTCCCGGGGGAAATCGTAATATTTCCTCAATCTTTTCGTGCATCTTTGCGGGAAGTTTTTCCATCAAGATGGCAGCTCGCTCGCGGTCAATATTGGATAAAAGCAAAGCCGCATCATCCGCTTGAACCTGAGAGATAATTTTTAAAAAAACATCATCCGTGATTTTTCCAAGAACATCTTTAATTTTTTCCTCAGGTAGCTCACGAAGCATGATTCCTGCTCGGCCACTGAGGTGTAAGGCTGTCAGAAGAATCCTCTGTTCGCTGGGAGTCAGTTTTATCATGAGATCCGACAGATCCGCACCCTCGAGGTTTTCAATCATTTTTTGAAGTGGAGGAATAACCTGACGGCGAATAAGTCGTCGAATCATTTCAAAGTTTGCATTTGAAAGCGGCATGATGACCTCCTCTTTAAAAAAGTACTGAAACTCAACATCAAAAATCACAGGGATGGAACAGGCAACTGACTACCACTCACAGTCAATAAAAGCAATAAGTTATATGGAATTTAATTCGAAATATTCAGTATTCGATCTAAAATTCAAGATCCTATTGATGGCGTCCATTCAGATGAAATTTTAACAGTTAATAATAAATTACTGGATAGGGAGTTTTAAAGTGGTATGCTGACTTTTGGAAATGTTTTTCCATATGGAGATGCCATGAAAGTTTCAATTTTACTTCTTACTGTTTTCCTTATGTTCTCGGCCTGTGACGATGATCCTGCAAACAACAACAATAATGATGCCGGGACCAATAATAATACAAACAATAACAACGATGAACCACCTGATTTCATGATCCACCCGGCAAGAGTATCTCATATCACCGATGGGGACACTGTATATGTCTGGTATGGTAATCAAAATTACAAAATCAGAATAGCTGGAATTGATACTCCTGAAACCTATGGGACTCCAGAGCCCTTTGGAGCTGAGGCTAAACAGTTTACTATTGATCATCTACCCACAGCAAGTTGGGTAGGGCTTGAATTTGACAACGAAGCTTGCGCAACGCAGGTTCCTCCTCCCTCCAGTTGTTTTGATATGTATGACAGGCTTCTGGCTTATTTGAGGACCCTCGATAATCAGGATCTTGGGGCACAACTTTTAGTTAATGGTCTTGCTGAAGTATACACTGATGCTGATTTCAATCGGAAAACTCAATACCTGCAATTACAGAATCAGGCAATCAGTGCCGGCGTGGGCATCTGGAGCGACAAATAAAATCCTTCGCGAAGATAATTTCCGGACACGAAAAAAGTAGTTTTATAATTTTTTCTAGTTTTGCATTAAAAAATACAATATAAATGTTATAAGAAGGGGAGAACTTATTATGCTTGAATTTTATCCTCCATCACCACCATCTGTTCCTGATGATTTTCTTAAACCTTCAAGAGTTTATATTATTAAAACAGTAGTAACCCTTGTTGCGGTGGTTTTGTTTATGGCCTTTTATTTATCAATGGTTGCAGGTAGTATCTGGCTTGTTTATAAAATGTTTATGTTTGTAACGGATGGTTCAGACTACGTAGTTTTTAAGATTCTGATGCTTGCCGGTTCAGTAATGCTTGCCGTTTTTCTGCTGAAGTCATTATTCAAACGACATAAAGTTGAACAGGAAAACATGCTGGAAATAAAAGAATCAGACCAACCAGAGCTTTTTGCTTTCATCCGAAGGCTTTGCGAGGAAACAGGTGCTCCTTTTCCACGAAAAATCTTTTTAAATAGCGATGTAAATGCGGCCGTTTTTTATAACTCCAGCATTTTGAGCCTTTTTTTTCCTGTAAAGAAAAATCTGCTTATTGGAGCAGGGCTTGTAAATACACTTAATCTCTCTGAATTTAAAGCCGTTTTAGCTCATGAGTTTGGTCATTTTTCACAACGCACAATGAAAATTGGTAGTTATATTTTACTGGTTAACAGGATTATTTTTACTATCGTTGAAGAAAGGGATAGTTGGGATGATGCTCTTCGTGCCTGGGCCAGTATTGATCCAAGAATTTCCTTTCCAGCCTACATCCTGATTGCAATTATCTGGGTACTTCGTAAGTTTCTTGCCCTTGTTTTTAAAATTATCAATTTAGTGTACAGTTCTCTTTCACGCCAGATGGAGTTCAACGCTGATCTTGTAGCCGTTTCGGTCACGGGCTCCGATGCTATTGTTGATTCCCTTGCTAAAATTGATAAAGCTTCAAAAGCACTCAATGAAACTCAATATTACTTATATAATGCAACGGAGAATCAAAAATACTCTAAAGATATGTTCTCCCATCAGAAACGGATTTTTGATGAGGATATGGTTGTTGAAAAAACAAAAGATAGAGGAAAGACAGTTTTTAACAAGGAAGAATTCGTTTTTATGGATCCTTATTCTACTCATCCTTCGGACTTTGAACGTGAAGAAAATGCCAAGAAATATCATATAGTCGGAGTGAAGGATAAACGTAGTGCGTGGAAGTTATTTAATAATTCAGAAAAGTTGCGTTTGGAACTGACTACGGGATTTTATAACAATGTTTTTCCTGAGGGTTTGCCACCAGAAGCAGAGTTATCTGATCCCGCAGTACTTGATGAATATATTGAGCAGGAAAGAAAGGAATCCATTTACCATCCTTCATTTCATGGCTTATACGATCATCGAAATTATATTGTGGAAGACATTGTTAATTTTGATTATTTTATTGAACGATGGGCCGTTGATGAGCTCGCTAATTTGTTCAACGATGAAGTTAAAGCTAAAGTAGCAGAAATCACAAAAGATTTTAATGATTTTAACAATATGACTGTTATTTCAGAAGGATATGTGAAAAATAAAACCTATATTATTGAAGGTCAGACTTATACTAAAAAACAGATTGGAAATCTGCTGAAAGACTATGAGAAAAAAATTGAGAACCATGATTCATGGATAAAAGATTTTGATCGTAAGGTTGCGGCAACTTGTTTAAAAAGTGAACGTTTACAAGGTCATGATGATTTTTTAAAAGCCTTCGAGTTTCATGCGGATATCTGTAAAATATACCTTCGTTTTACAAATAATTACGATTATTTTGTCAAGCTTGTTAACGATCTGAATGCTCGAGGCGAAGTGAATGAAAGCGAATTCAACAGTTTTGAAGTCGCTTTCAATGATGTGGGTGAAGAAACAGGAAAAATACTCAGTTCGGCAGAGGATATTATAATTGAAGGACTTAATAATATTGAGTCTTCAAAAACTTTACGTGAGTATATTGCCCCGGAAACAGTTTATATTGAAGGGGCCCTGGATAGTTACTGGGTTAACGAACTGGGAAATACTCAGGAAAATATATTAAGACGGACATTGAGGATACTTCATAAAAGTACTTACGTATTACTTAGCAAACAAGCTGATATTCTTTTTACAACGGATTCGGAGTAATACGACTGCCTGATTTTTTAACAGGGAAACAGTGAAGCAGGGGAGCAGGGGAGCAGGGAAACAGGGAAACAGGGAAACAGTTCGATTCTGGATTTTCTATTCTTTTACTGGAACCTGTTGGCCAAGCCTTCGTATTGGTGGAGGACAACCATTATGTTCAGCAGTGCCCTTGCTTGTGGGGCATTTGTCATCTTTATCGGCAATTCCGTCTCCGTCTGTATCTTTGATGGTAACCGGAGGCGGCATTCCTGTGTCCGGCTGTCGGATGACTCCGCTCAGTTTGACTTTTTCCTGAGGAGAACATCCGTGATACCGAGCGGTTCCTTTTACTGTTGGGCATTTATCGACTTTATCAGGAATCCCATCACCATCGGTATCCAACTCAGATTTAATTACCGACTTTGAGTCTTTGGATTCCTCAACTATTTTTTTGTCAGCACTGTTCTCGGATTTTTGGTTGGAGCCAGAGCAGGCTGTGAGGATTAAACCTGCTCCAATGATGATTCCCGTTGAGAGAGTTGGGTAATTAACAACAGATTTTTCTTTTTTTTTCAATTCCATTAATTAAGGATCCTTTCCATCAGGCACTTACCCGGGATAATTCTCATAATACTCCATAATGTAGTTCTATTTACCCAAATCTAACTAAATTTTGCAAAAGAAAACTCAACTTTCATTGTTTTTTTCCGTCGAAAAGTCTTGAGTTTAAAACTATGAATGATAAAAAATTCACGGTTTCGTAATTTTCACGGTTTAAATTACTGGAGTATAAGTTTTTGTTTGATTCAAACGGAAGAAAAATCAACTATTTGCGCATCAGTGTTACTGACCGCTGTAATCTACGGTGCTTATATTGTATGCCCGAATGCGGTGTCACTTTGCTCAGACACAGTGACATTCTAAGTTTTGAGGAAATCGTTGATTTTGTGAAGGTTGCGGTTGTACGAGGAATTGACAAAGTCCGCCTTACCGGAGGCGAGCCCCTTGTACGAAAAGGTATAGTAAACCTTGTGGAAATGCTGGCTGAAATTAAAGGCATCAAGGATCTCAGCATGACTACAAATGGAATTCTGCTTAGCGAGTACGCCCTTGATTTAAAGAAGGCAGGGCTTCATCGACTTAACATCAGTTGTGATTCAGTTAATCCCGAAAGGTACAGGCAGATTACCAGAACAGGTAATCTTGAAGATTTTTTTAAAGGTATAAATGCAGCAAGGCAGGCGGGATTCAAGGGACTCAAAATAAATACAGTAATTGAAAATTCCATGGATGAACCCCATGCGAAAGATGTAGCTGAGTGGGCACGAAAAGAGGGATTTGAGATCAGGTTTATTCATGAAATGGATCTCAAAAAAGGTTTTTTCAGGCCTGTTGAAGGAGGCGAGGGGGGAATCTGTGATCGGTGCAACAGACTCAGGCTTACGGCGGATGGCTACTTGAAACCTTGTCTTTTTTCGGATTTACAATTTTCAATCCGGGAAATGGGCATTGAAAAAGCACTGGAAATGGCTCTTAAAGAGAAGCCCCTGAAGGGCTCAACTTCAGACTGCAGTGACTTTTTCAGAATCGGAGGATGACATGGGATTAGACCGCGGTGGAATGATAGATGTAGGACAAAAAGATATCACCCGTCGTGAAGCAAAAGCTTTTGCCAGGGTTATAGTTGGCCCTTTAATTCTTCAGAAAATTGAAGATGGAGTTCTGGATAAGGGAGATGTTCTTGAGTATTCAAAAATCGCCGGAATTCTGGGGGCTAAAAAGACGCCGGAACTCATCCCTCTGTGTCACCCGCTTTTTCTCGAGCAAGTCAGGGTAGATATTGAAATAAATCGTACCGAAGCATCTCTTGATATATACACGACGGTGCGCTGCAGCGGAAAAACCGGAGTGGAAATGGAAGCCTTAACCGGTTGTATGATTTCTGCTTTAACTGTTTATGATATGTGTAAAATGTATAGTCATGATATTGAAATAGTCGCCGCAAAACTTCTGGAAAAAAGTGGTGGCAAAAGTGGCACATATGTTAGAAATCAGGACAAATAATGGGAATTATTGAGTCAATTAATGTTTCAATTGAAAAAGGTACTGAAAAAACGCCATTTCCATCAATAAATGTGAACGGTCTTGGCCTTGAAGGTGATGCTCATGCAGGGCAATGGCACAGGCAGGTCAGTTTTTTGGCAGCTGAGAGCGTTGATGAATTTAGAGAATCATCGGGTATCGATATAAAAAATGGTGATTTTGGCGAAAATATTCTAACGCGAAACATCGATCTTCATAAAATATCCCCCCTCGACAGGATAGTTACCGGGTCATGCGTTTTCGAAGTCACTCAAATTGGAAAAAAATGCCATGGCGACGGGTGCTCTATATTTTCCCGGGTAGGAAAGTGCATCATGCCTGTTCAAGGGGTTTTTGCCAGAGTGATCTCCCCGGGCAGGATCTCCACAGGGGATAGTATTTCAATTGAGAAAAGAACTTTCAGGTCTCTCGTAATAACTCTTTCTGATAGCGTAAGTTCAGGAATAAATGAAGATATTTCCGGCAAAGTTATTGAAAGAATGGCTTCAGATTATTTGTCATCCCGGAATTTCGCTTACAACATCGAACGAAAAATTATTCCTGATGACGCTTTGGTTCTGGAGAATATACTTGCAGAAAACTCAAACTTGGACTTGATTATTACCACGGGTGGTACAGGTATCGGGCCAAGGGATATTACTCCCGAGGTAGTGTCTCGGTTTATAACTAAGGAAATGCCCGGCATTATGGATCATATTCGAAATCTTCATGGGTCAAGACTTCCATCAGCTCTGATTTCTCGATCCATTGCAGGAGTCAGGGATAAATGTCAGATCTATGCACTCCCGGGGAACCCCAAGGCCTGCAACGAATATATGACTGAAATTACTAAAATTATTGAACATGCTTTTTTAATGCTACACAGCATTGGTCATTAACTTTTTACAGGAGGACACATGTTTTCAGGTATTCCACACATCAAAAAACCGCAGAACGAACCAATTCATGACTACGTTGCAGGATCAGCTGAAAGGGAAGACCTTTCAAAAGAACTGGAAAAAATTTATTCGAGTCAGATTGAAATTCCCCTAATAATCGGCGGAAAAGAGATTTTCACGGGAAAAACGTCCAAATGCGTACTTCCCCACGATCACAAAAAAGTTATTGGTATATATCATGAGGCCACGGAAAAAGAGATCGAACTTGCTGTAAGCGAAGCCAAAAAGGCTTGGAAAAGTTGGTCGGAAATTTCCTGGGATGAAAGAGCCGCTATTTTTATGAAAGCAGCCGATATTCTCACTGGTCCCAAACGTAACTTTTTTAATGCCGTAGCCATGGCAGATCTCAGCAAGAGTGTTTTTCAAGCTGAAATAGATATTGTATGCGAACTAGCGGACTTTTTCAGGTTCAATGCTTACTTTATGCAGGAAATTATTTCCACACAGCCCGAAAGTGCCCCGGGAACCTTTAACAAACTTGATTACCGCCCCCTTGAAGGCTTTGTTTTTGCGGTAACTCCTTTTAACTTTGCCTCCATTGCGGGAAATCTTCCCACAAGTCCCGCCATGCTCGGGAATACAGTCATTTGGAAGCCAGCCTCCAGCGCTGTTTACAGTTCCTATCAATTAATGAAACTGCTTGTTGAAGCAGGTCTTCCTGAAGGTGTAATCAATTTCGTTCCAGGCCCCGGTAGAACAATGGGCGAAATTATCCTTAAAAACCCGAATCTTGCGGGTATTCATTTCACTGGAAGTACTCCGACATTCCAATCCATGTGGAAAACTGTTGGTGACAACATTGCATCATATCGCTCATATCCAAGAATTGTTGGTGAAACTGGCGGTAAAGATTTCGTTTTTGTACACAAAAGTTCAGACGCACAGGAAGTTGTAACAGCATTAATTCGTGGTGCTTTTGAATTCCAGGGTCAGAAGTGCAGCGCAGCTTCCCGAGCATATATTCCCGCATCTCTATGGACTGATGTCAAAGCTGGCCTCATAAAAGATCTCTCCAGAGTAAAAATGGGCGATCCAAAAGATTTCACTAATTTTGTAAACGCCGTTATTGATGAATCTTCTTTCAATAAAATAATGGAATATGTAAACAGAGCAAAAGAAGACTCTGAATGCACCATTATCTCAGGCGGAAAAGGCGATTCTTCAAAAGGCTATTTCATAGAGCCAACAGTGGTTGAGGTTTCAAATCCAGGTCATCTCCTCATGAATGAAGAGATTTTTGGACCAGTTCTCACGATCTTTGTATATCAGGATGACCATTATGTTCAGACCCTTGAAATATGCGACCAGACCAGTCCCTATGCACTGACGGGCAGTATTTTCGCCAAGGATAAAGAAGCAAGGCTCACAGCAGTCTCTAAACTCAGACACTGCGCTGGAAATTTCTACATTAACGACAAACCAACGGGTGCCGTCGTTAATCAGCAGCCTTTCGGTGGTGGAAGAGCCAGTGGAACCAATGATAAAGCAGGTTCAACTTATAATCTCACACGCTGGATAAGTCTTCGTAATATCAAAGAAAATTTTGTTCCTCCACGTAATTTCGAATATCCTTTCATGAAGTAAACAAAAATTTCACTATAATTACAAAACAACTTGCGTATAATGGGACGGTGCCATAATGAGGCGGTGTCCTGAAATTCAATTTTTATTAAAATTGAGCATGTCTATGAAAACATACTATTCAGAACACTGCAATAATTTCAAGTCTTTCTTTGTTACTTTTCTGTGGCAAATTCTGACTTGAACTTGAAGTCTTGGTATTACAGGAAAGTAACTATTAAACGCGATCTCTCCTGTATGTAAATTGGGCACATTTCCCGCAGAGAAATTAATTTACGCTGACGGGATACAATTAATTGACATTGCTACCGATAAATGTTTAAAACTAACTGCCCCTTTTGCAGGGGGTTGAGTTAATCATGCAACTCTTTTTTAAGGAGTCAGGTCCCGATGAAAATCATTTGTGACAGTTGTCAAACCAAGTATTCAATTTCCGATGACAAATTAAGCCCGGGAAAGGTTTTTAAGATAAAATGCAAAAAATGCGGTCATATCATAGTTGTAAAACCTCCTGAAGAGGCCGCTGCTCCCGAGGAAGATGCGACCAGAGTTGTCGATTACAATGCTATGAATCAGGCAAGTAGTCCTGCCCCAACTGAAACTTCTGGCAAAGAATGGTTTGTCGTTCTGGATAAAGATCAGGAAGGTCCTTTCACCAGGGATGAAATAAAAGAGAAAATTGCCAGCGGTCTTGTCAAGCATGACACTTTCACCTGGAAAGAAGGTCAGGCAGACTGGAAAGAAATTTCAAAAATTCCTGAACTTTCAGATCTCCTGCCCGCTGTTTCCAGTGCTCCGGCAAAATCTGATGATCCTTTCTCAGGATTTGATGAACCAGCCAAGAGTGAGCCTGCTCCAGCTGCCGCAGCATCTTCTGATATTTTCGGTCAGTCCGAGAAAAAAGATGCTTTATTCCCCGAAGACGACCAGAAGGAAGATGACGCTCCGAAAATGAAGGGACAGCGTCATGAAAACTCTGTTCTTTTCTCACTTGATAACCTTCAGTCATTGGCTTCAGGTGGCAGTTCCAAGAAACCCACAGGTGCTAGTTCCCGTCCGGGTTACATTACTCCGGAAAGTCAGGGTAGTGGCCTCGTGGATATTCAGCAGATGGCCAATTCAATGCAGTCATCAAAACCGGCATCTCAATCAATGCCCATAGATCTTCCCGCAGCTCCGGTTTTAGCAACTCCTCTCGCTAGTGCACCGCTGTTTGCTCCAATACAGGAAGAGGAGAAAAAGCCGAAGTGGATGATACCGGCAATAATTGCTGGTGTTGTAGTTTTTGCAGTACTTGCATTTTTAGTTGTTAAAGTTATGGGCGGAGGTGACAAAAAAGATTCCACCTCTAAACCTGAAGTTGCCAAGAAGGGCGACGATAAGGGCGATGATAAAGGCTCTATGAAAGCAGAGGTTGCTCTTAATACAATGGGCGGGGACATGAAACCGGAAGATAAAACCGATGACATGAAACCGGATACCAAACCCGATGACATGAAACCGGAAAACAAAACCGACGATATGAAGCCGGACACCAAACCCGATGACATGAAACCGGATACCAAACCCGATGATATGAAACCCGACACAAAAGTTGGAAAACCTGATAGAAAGCCTGATGGCGGTAAAAAGCCACCTAAGGATATGACAACCGATCCGAAGCCTGATATGACTGAACCTGCCCCAATGGACGGAAACTGTACAAAAGTATGGTGTATGCTCAATGGTAATAAACCTGCCTGCTGTAAGCAATACACAGGTGGTGGTGGAGACAGCAATGCCGGCGGTGATCCCTGTGCATCTCACGGTCAGGAAAGCCTTTCCAAAAGTGATATTACTTCAGGTATCGGTCGTGTTCGCGGCGCTGTCAAAGCATGTTTCACCAAAACCGGAACTTCCGGTAAAGTTATGGTTCGTATAACAGTAAAATGTATGGGTAACGTTGTTGGAGCAGCAGCTCGTGCTCCCCATGCCGGCACTCCCCTTGGCAACTGTGTTCAGCGAGCTGTTTATGGCGCCCGGTTCCCGAAATTCAAGAAGAGCACCATGTCTTTCACCTATCCCTTCATCGGATAGTTCCTCTCCAATTTCAAATCTGATCCAATTTTAATAGTTCGTGTCCTGTTATTCGCTTCGCGAAGGATTTTATTAAAAATCCTAACTAAAACGTATTTCCGCAGGAAATCGTCAAAGACGGCAACTGTTTTCGTTGAAAACAGTGAGAGACAGTCCACTAGTAATAAATTCAACACCTTGCGGTTACTGTCTAAAACGTATTTCCGAAGGAAATCGTCAAAGTCGGCAACTGTTTTCGTTGAAAACAGTGAGAGTCCTGAATGAAAAACTGACGAAAAATTTGATTTTGGGTATTTCAGGACAGTAACTTAATAAAACTCGAGAAAAGTAGCAGTTTTTTGCATGAAAACCTACTTAGGGGTAATAATCTTCTGCGAAAAGAATGGAGAATAAATGTCCTTTGCAGAAGGCACTGAAAAAATCAGAAAAGTACTTGTTATTGATGATGAAATTGGGATTCTACATATCCTGGATTCAATGCTCCGCAAAATGAATTGTGAAGTATTCACATCTAATGATGGAAATGAAGGTCTCCATACTGCACTTGCATCTGATATTGAATTAATAATTACTGATGTCCGTTTACCCGGGGTAAGCGGGCTTGAGATAGTGGAAGAAGTAAAAAAGAAAAAGCCATCCGTTCCTGTTATTGTAATGAGTGCATATGGAACAATTGATATGGCCGTGGAAGCCATGAAGAAGGGGGCTTTTAATTTTATTTCAAAACCATTCCGACGTGAACTGGTAGTACATTCTGTATCTGCTGCATTTAAACATCTGGATCTCATAAATGAAAACATCGCGCTGAAAACCCATATCGGGGAAGGGTTTATTTCCGGCAATACTGTCCAGATGAATGAAATAATCTCAAAAATACGAAAGATTGCGCCATTCAGGACAAACGTCCTGATATGTGGTGAAAGTGGGACCGGTAAGGAAATGGCCGCTCGAATGATCCACACTTTGAGTAGTTTTTCTGGTCCTTTCATAGCTGTAAACTGTGGCAGTATTCCCGAACACCTGTTGGAATCTGAATTGTTTGGACATACTCGCGGAGCGTTCACCGGGGCCCATGAAGACAGGAAAGGTCTCTTCACTGAGGCAACAGATGGAACTCTCTTTCTTGATGAAATTGGAGAGTTGGATATCAGTCTTCAGGTTAAGTTGCTGAGGGTACTGCAGGAAGGAAAAATTCGACCCGTCGGTTCGAATAAAGAGCAATCCGTTAACGCTCGAATTATTGCAGCTACCTCAAGAGATCTGCCTGCGGAAATAAAAAGCGGCAATTTTCGGGAAGATCTCTTCTTCCGGTTAAATGTTGTGCCCCTGACACTTCCTCCTTTAAGAGATCGTATTCCCGATATAAGTCTGTTTGCAGAATTTTTCCTGAATCGGTTCAGCCTCAAGTTTGGTATCGCGAGAAAATCCATATCTCCTGAAGCTATGAATGTTCTTGAAAACTATGAATGGCCGGGAAACATCCGTGAAATGGAAAATCTTATGGAAAGAATTTGCCTCATATCTGAATCGGCGGAAATTCAGGCATGGGAATTGGGCATTGAAAATAATGAAGAAAAAATAAAATTCATTGATGAGGATACTTCCGGGGATCTTTCAATTAAAAGATCTGTCAGATCTCTCGAGAGAAAATTGATCAAAAAGGCTCTGGAAATAACCGGTGGAAAAAAGGGAGAAGCGGCACGTCTGCTTGAAATTTCACCGCGGGCCCTTCTCTATAAACTTAAGGAATACAATATTATAGTTGATGAGAAAGTAGATTTTTCCTGAGAAAATCTGAAAAACTTGACGTTGTACTCCTATGTAGTATAAAGTAGTAATGAAGGTGACTATATATGTCACTGTAGTTACTGAAAGGTAATATTATGGCAGCCAATTGTGTAGGATTAGATATCGGCGCAAGTGCAGTAAAAGTCGTTCAACTGAGCGAGTCGAGAAAAGGTGTTGTCCTTGAAAACTTTGGGATCAACCCGCTTCCTCCTCAATCAATTGTTGATGGTTCAATTATGAATCAGGTCGCTGTTTTAGAGGCAATTGAGGCGCTTTTCTCGAGACTTAATATTAAAAGGAAGGATGTCGCTCTGGCTGTAAGCGGTAGAAATGTTATTGTAAAGAAAATCACTCTTCCTCAGATGAGTGTCCCTGAATTAGCTGAAGAACTCACCATTGAAATGAAACACCATATACCGTTTGATCGTGATGAAGTTGAGGTTGATCACGAACTTGTTGTTCAGAAAAATGCCGAAGGCCAGATGGAAGTTCTTCTGGTTGCTGCAAAAAAGGAAATCATACTTGATTATATGGAACTTGTTAGAGAAGCGGGATTGAATACTTCAGTTATTGATGTGTCCGCCTTTGCTGTTCAGAATATTTATCAAAGGTGTAAAGGCATAAATCCCTCGGAGAGCATCATTATTCTGAATATTGGCGCCATCTCCACAAGTATCAATGTTGTAATAAACGGTGTTACAACATTTGTTCGTGACGTAAGTATAGGTGGTGAAAGTGTTACAGGCGAAATTGTAAGGTCTCTCCAACTCGCCAGAGATGAAGCGGAATTCCGAAAGAGGGAGTCGTCAAGCGGTCTGGGCGTGGATCCGGAATTGATGAAAATAATAAATAAAGTATGTGATGTAATGGCTGGAGAATTCCAGAGATCAATAGATTATTTCCTTTCCAGTATAAAAGTCAGTTCGACTGTAAAACTGGTAGTTACAGGGGGGGGAAGTATTTTAAAACCACTGATCCATGCCATTGAGAGGAAATCCAAGTTACCAGTAGAAGTATTTGATGGTTTTACTCAAGGTGTAATTGTTGATCCGGCAAAGTTTGATATGCCACTTTTGCAGTCTCAGGCTGCCACAGCAAGTGTTGCCCTCGGACTTGCTCTCCGCCGACCAGGGGATAAGAGATAAAGGGAGTGATGATATGATTCGCATTAATCTAGTACCACAGAAGGCATCACCATCCCAGATCAGGGGCCAGCAATTTTTGCTGGTAATGTTTTTGACCATGGCATTAACCGGTGGGGCATTGTTTTATCATTATAAATTTATTATCGATTTGAAGCCAGTTGAGAAAAACGATGCTGAGTCAACTCGTCTTGAAAATGACTTGAAAGCCCTTAATGTCAGGTTGTCCAGGATAAAAATACTTCCCGTAGCTGAAAAGCAGAAGATTGCGGCGAGATATAATAAAAAATTCCAGACTGTAGGTCGAATTGAAAAAGTACGCTCGAACCCAGTTTTTGCTCTTCTGGAACTGTCGCGTATACTCAGTGTCGGTCAACTCCCAACGGTAGCCCCAGCAAATGTCAAACAGAGAATGGAGTTGGATGCTAACTGGGATCCTTCACCAATATTCATCACTAAATTGAGTGAAAAAGCTCGTGAAGTTGACATCAAAGGCTATGCCAGAACCCATTACGATTTATCTGAGTTAACAAGGAGACTTCGTGTGAGCGAATATTTCCGCCGGCCGGAAATTGTGGAATCCAAAATAGAAGTAGATAAATCCAAGGATTCCGGTGGCATGGTGGATTTTACTATCAGAGCCCAGATGGTTTACTAGAAAGGTCATAAAATGCAGCGCATATATTCCTGGCTTGCAACAGCACCAATCCTTCACCGAGCATTCCTTGTGTGTGCCATCTGCAGTGGTATGGTGGCGTACTATTACTTTTATCCCTGGACTGCATCGAAATCTAAAGTCGAGGATTCCAGAAAAAGACTGAATTATGCTCGTATTTCATTGATGGAAGCAAAAAGACGACTTACTGAAGCTACAAAAGCCAGAGAAGAACTAAAACAGATGCAGCTCAAGGGTGAAGAACTTGATAAACGCATACCCGGTCGTGTGGATATGAGTGAGTTGGTTGGCGAACTTGACCAGATGTCCGATGATGTAAAAATTATTGAAATAAAGCCTATGGAGGAAGACAGTTCCAGTTACGACTCAGTGGTAATCAAACCTATTAACTTCAGAGTTGAAGGTCGGTTCCATAGCATACTGAAGTTCCTTTATAAAATGTTTAAAATGAATCGATTGATGGATATCGGCGACATTGAACTGCAGCGAAAGGCTGCAGGACAGGATAAGGAAAAAACAAATAAAAATTATAATCTGATTTGTGACTTCACTGCGAGAATCTATTTCAGTCCGGCCATTCCTTCTGCCGTGGCGGCGAAGGGTGATAAAAAAGGCCCAGCAGGTGGTATTACGAACATGGCTCCCCCGATGATGCCCGGGGCAATGCCCCCGATGACGGGAGGTAAATAATGAAAATTACAGCATTGATTGCAGTTTTGTATGTTCTTGTAAGCGCTTCCTGCGGTGGTGGGGAAGGGCAGAATAAAAAAGCCGGAGGTAATCAGGTAATGGCGCCTCCTCAGGTTCCAATGAATCTGACCCCCGTAAAAGCAAGACAGAAAAAAGCGGTAAAGCCAGCAAATATTAACTTTTTTGCTAATGAAAACCTGATAATTCCACCCTTTAATCTGGAAGCCAGAAATATTGCTCCCGAACTTTTAGTGGAAAACGGTAAAGAACAGCGGGATCCTTTCCGCAATCTTTACGATGATCTCCTGAATGACAGCAAAACTGATACTTCCACTCAAAACATTTCCGATACGGATCCTGGAACAGCTGTTTTACTTGAACAGTACAATCTGTCTCAACTCAAACTCGCTGGGATCATCTGGTCTGCAGGAAGAGAAAAGGCGCTTTTCCAGTCACCGGACGGGCAGCCCACAACAGTTGGTAAAGAAGATCGCTTGTCAAAGATAAAGGCGATAGTTAAGGAAATAACTCATGACAGAGTTATTCTGGAAATACCCGGAAAGAAAGACGAAACGGGAAAATTGATGGAGTTCAGTCTTGTTAGAGCAAGCGGTCCATACCAGATTCAATATGAAAAATTAAGACCAGATCAGCGCGGAATCAGAGTTCGCACGGGTCGCAGAAATAAAAAATAGGAGAGCTGCCATGAAATCTCAATCTTTAAAATCGGTATTTTTATTAATACTTGGCCTTTTGGTTTTAGTGCCAGGTATTGCACATGGCGCTGGAAATAAACTTTTGAAAGTCAGCCACATTGAAAAAGGTGATACAACGGAAATCGTTTTGCATTGCCTTAAACCGGCATCATTTTCTGTTTTCCGCAGCGATAATCCGCCCACAGTAACCGTTGAATTGTCGGATACTGATACGGTTCTCGGAAACTCAATGAAAATAGATTCATGGTCCGTAAGCCGGATTGCTTTTACAAAAGCCCGGTCTGCATCGGCCATGTGGACGAAAGTCAATGTTTTGAAGGCTCGTAGTGGTTCATATAATGTAACCAGTTCAGGTAACAAGGTTATCATTATGATTAAATCCTATCAGAGCGCTCCTCCGCAGACTCGAGAAGCAATGAAAAAGCTTGCGGAAATTCGGAAAATGGCGGAAGCCGTAGACACCGAACTCAAAGAAGCCAGAGCAAAACTTCTCAAAGCCCGGAAACAGCTTACGGACGAAAAATCCAATCTTAATAAAACCATCAGTACTCGTGAAAAAGCGAATCGTGACCTGATAGTTATGAAAGATGCCTACCTCAGGGCTCAGAAGAAAAATGCATATATTACCAACGCTCTGATCACAGCAAAAAAACGTATGCATGCGGTACAGAAAGAAGAAAAAGAAGCTTTAATCAGGCTTGGTACTATTGAAAAGAAGACTGAAGAATTAAATCGTCGACGGATGAATAATCTGTCCAGTCTCAAAAATATCAGTAGCTCGATTGTAAAATATCAGAAAAATAGAAACGATCTTGAGAGTACTATTTCATCTTCTCGAAATGAGATAAACGCCCTTCGGAAGCAGATTGAATCCGCACGTAAAAATGGTAAAAACGTTGCATCACTTGAAGCTAAGCTTTCGAAAACACAGACGGAACTTGAAAGTGCAAATGCCAGACTCCGCACCGTCTTCAGAACAATTGAAACGGCAGCAAAGAAAAAAGCTCAACTTGAGACCCTTACGAAAAAAGAAGAGCAGAAACTTGCATCCCTGAGGATTAAACTTGATAGAGAGAAAAAGACTCTTAATTCTCAACTTTCCCAGATGGAAAAAGGGTTGAGCGATCTTCGCAACCGAAAGCATTCTCTGGTTTCAGAACTTAATTCAATTAAAGCACGGAGAAAGTCAATCAGTGCCAATCTGCAGCGTGAAAAGGACCTTGCAGAAAAGTATGAAAAAGCGCGAAAAAAATCAGTAGAACTTCAAAACAGGGCTAAAAAACTTGCACAGGTCGAGTTGTTAAAAGCCAAAAATGCTGAAGAAATCCGCAAAAAGCATGAGACTCTGATTTCCATTCAGAAGAAAAATCTTGAAGAAGTCCGACGGATTCGGGATCGAGAAATTAAAATTCTGGAAAAACTTCGGGCATCGCGCCTTGAGCATGAAAAGCTTCTTAAATCCGAGCAGATTCGTCTTAAAAAACTCGAAAAAGAAGGTAATACTCAGAAACTCCGTGAAATTAAAAATAAACAAGCTCAACGAAGAGCTGCTCTCACAGTTATTGAAAAGCGTCACAGTGAGCTCGAAAAAGAAAGCAGGAAAGCATCAGCTGAACTGAAAATCCTTAAAAACAGAGTAAATGCATCTAAAGCTGCTCTGGAAAATGTAAGGAACAGCTACCTCCAGGTTCAGATGGAACTGGCAAATATTTCAAAACTTCGTGATGAAGCTAGAGCAGGCCTTTTTGAAATGAAGGCATCTTTAGAATCTCTCGGCCTGAAAAGGAAAGAAGAGCAAAAAAGGCTTGCATCACTTCTCAGAGTTATAAAAAGCAAACGGATTGAATCTGCTAATGTAAACAAAAAACTTCAGGAATTAGAATCAAGAATGAATGCTCTTTCCAGGGAAAAATACTTGAAAGAGGCAGAAATGAAATCCCTTGCCTCCAATGAAACTCTTTTAAGAAGGAAGATTGAAAGCAACAGAACGGAAATTACAGGTCTTGTTATTCGCAAAAAGAAACTTGAAAACGAAGTAAGTGTACTGGAAGAAAAACAGTCTAACCTTAAAAATTCAATTGAGAATGGAAAGACTGCAAGTATCACTCAGGAGCGTAATCTACGGGTTCTTATTGAAAAACGGAAAAATGAACTTGCTGCTCTGGAAAAGAAAGCCCGCATTCTTACTGCAGAAGTGAAGAATATTTCATCTGACAAGTCAGTTGCAGCTCCGGCTGTATATAAAGGAAAAGTAGTATCTGACATTATTAAAGTCGATTTCCTCGATTCTCCCTGGTCTCACCAGATTGTCCTGTACTACAAAGGTACTGTAACTCGCCCACAAACAACAGTGAAGGGTGATTCTGTAGTACTGAGAATGCCCGGGGTCCGATTCCAGCGGCACCTTGCCAGAAAAACAAACACTTCGGCATACAAAGGACCTGTCAATAGTTTCATTACTTGGAACTCTGGCAATGAAGCTCGCGTCAAGCTCTATACTCAGGGTCCAAGAAAATCAGAGATTCGTTATAAGAAGGATCGAATGATCGTCCTTATTCCTAAGAATATTGCCGAAGTCAGAGCTCACAAAAACAGCATGAAAAGTGCTTCTCCGACTTCCGTTGCAGGTTATTACTCAACGGTAGGTACGGTAGTTAATAATAATCTTCCCACAGCTACCAACAGAAAATACCGCAAAGCCGGCAGAACTGGCAAAGTAGTCAGACGTAGATATTCAGGTCGAACGGTAGATCTTGATTTCAAAGATGCCGAACTTCACAATGTTATCAGACTTGTAGCAGAGGTCTGGGGTAAAAACGTTGTTATTCCTGATGACGTTAAAGGTACTGTAAGCATCAAACTTACAAATGTTCGCGTTGATCAGGCTTTTGATGTTATACTTAAAAGTAAAGGTCTCAATTGGAGTTATGAGGGCGCCAATATTATTCGTGTAATGACGATGGAACAACAGAAAAAAGAACGGGAAGAGCTCCTTGCAAAAACTCAGACAAAGGTCCGACTGATTCAGACCGAAACTCGCCTGATTCCGATTAATTATGCAAGTGCTCAGGACATAGCTAAAGCAATTGAATCAAATGTGAAAAGTTCCCGCGGGAAGGTTACATTTGATAAACGTACTAATGTAATTATTTATGTTGATGTACCGTCGAAACTTCAGGTAGCTGAGAAACTCGTGAAATCACTCGATCTCCCGACTCCTCAGGTGCAGATTGAAGCAAGAATTGTAGAAGCTGAATCAACCTTCCTTCGTGAAATTGGTGTCCAGTGGGGTGGATCTCTTCTAGCTACAAGTGCAACGGGAAATCCCACAGGTCTGATTTTCCCGAGTAACGTTGGTCTTGCCGGCGGTAACATGGATACAAAAACCATTTCCTCAGGTATTTCCAGTGCCGGCGCATCAAATCCGGATTTTGCCGTGAACCTTCCCGCCGCTGTAGGTAGTGGTGCTGGTGGTGCTCTTGGTATGACCCTTGGTAGTCTCTCCGGTGCTGTAAATATTAACCTTAGACTCAGTGCCATGGAAGAAATTGGTCACGTAAGAAGTATTGCGGCACCCAAGATTACAACTCTTGATAATACGGAAGCCAAAATCAGTCAGGGTGTTGAAATACCGTATCCTCAGTCATCCGCTCAGGGTAACACAGTTATCATGAAACAAGCTGTACTGAGTCTCAGTGTTACACCCCATGTAACCAATGACAACATGGTTCAACTTAAGATTGAAGTCACGAAAGACGAGCCGGATGAAACACATAAAGGTGCAGACGGATCCCTTGGTATCGCCAAAAAGGCTGCTAAAACTGAAATGCTTGTAAAAAGTGGTGACACAGCGGTAATCGGTGGTATTTACAAGAGACAGTCAACTTTACTGTACAAAAAGATTCCCTGGTTTGCAGATCTTCCGATTTTCGGCTGGCTGTTTAAGAACCAGTACAAAAAGGACACTCGAAGTGAATTACTTATCTTTATAACCCCGAGAGTGCTTAACAGGTCTGGCGTATCAGGTTCAAGGTAACTATGATAGTAATAGAGGAGTTTAAAATGAAAACACTTATAACCGCGTTACTTACTGCTCTTATTCTGGTTACCGGCTGTGCTGAAAACAGTTCATCTCTGGTTATTGTTCAGAATCAAATGCCGGAAACGGGTTGTACGGCATCCAATACCGTTGAAGATACGTTTATTTCACATGGAATATTGGATTTGGGGGCTTCCCGATACGGTGTAACACCACAATATTATGCATGGTTTGTTGTTGATAACAACTTAAGAACAACGGTGGAATCCCACGGGATCGAGTTAAATAATGTTGAACTGCGGGAAGCACACATAGATCTCAAACTGGCACAAGCTGGAGGGTCCCTGGGCTCTGATGTTACTTCTTTCGCGGATTATACATTCGTTACCGTTCCTCCTGGTGAAACACGCAGTGTACAGGTTAATTTGATTCCACCCAATGTTGCTCAGAGACTGAATATCTCCGAAGGCCAGTTCATTGAAGTCTTTGCCAAAGTCCAACTGGTCGGTGAACGTGGCGGAACCGAAATAGTCACAAACTCAATAAATTTTCCTGTCACCCTGTGTTATGGCTGCCTTGTAGAAAATATTGGGCCCTGTGACACAGCAACGTTTCCTGAAACAGTTGAACAAGGCCATAGTTGCAATATGAGTCAGGATTCAAAACTTCATTGCTGCTATGATTCTGCAGCTGCCAGCGCTGATAATGCTTACCGTTGCCCTGCAGTTCAGGGTACTTCCACAGCTGAATAATATTTTTACTGTCCTGAAATTCGTTTTTTTCGATTCTTCGACGGAATTTTTACTTCAGGACAGTGAGCGAAAGGTTTTGAATTTAATTTTAGTTTCCTGTCTGGGTTTTCATCAAATCTTTCGTATCGCGAAAAACTGGACACGATCTATTAAACGCAGTTTTGAATTCTGGAGGACGATATATGGATAAAAAAATAACCTATGACAGTGCCGGTGTTTCCATTGATCGAGGCAATGATCTTGTTGATAGAATAAAAAAAATAACTTCCAGAAGAAGGAATAACCCGGACGTTCTCTCCGGTATAGGCGGCTTCGCAGGGTTATTCCGAGTTCCAGCGGGTTATCGTGAACCGGTACTTGTAAGTTCCACTGACGGCGTTGGAACAAAGCTTAAACTTGCTTTCGAAATGAACATGCACGACACAATCGGTTATGATCTTGTTGCAATGAGTGTTAACGACATTCTCGTAACGGGGGCCAGACCGCTGTTTTTCCTGGATTATTTTGCCACATCAAAACTTGATGTGGATACAGCTGAGAAGGTTGTAAAAGGGATATTTGAAGCATGTGACAGTTGCGATGTAGAGCTCTCCGGTGGCGAAACAGCAGAACTACCGGGATTTTATACGGAAGGTGAGTATGATCTTGCGGGATTTGCTGTGGGTGTTGTTGAACGAACCGAAATCGCAAATGTAAATTCCGTTAAAGAAGGGGATCTTGTCTATGCTCTGCCTTCAACAGGGCTGCATTCTAACGGATATTCCCTCGCAAGAAAAGTTTATCAGGAAGTTTTAAAATGGGATTTGAAAGACACTTTCCCCGGGAGCGAACTTTCCGTGGGAGAAATTCTCCTTGCCCCAACCAGATTATATGTAAAACCGGTCCTGGAACTCCTTCGCCTTCGCCTTGTAAAAACGATGGTTCACGTTACTGGAGGAGGACTTATTGAAAATCCCCCCAGAAGTTTACCTGCCGGACTTGGAATGGATATAAAATCTGATTCATGGCCAGTGCCGGCAGTATTTACAGAAATGCAGAAAGCCGGGATAGATCAGGAGGAGATGTACCGTACATTTAATATGGGTCTTGGGTTTTTAATGACAGTTTCACCGGAAAAGGCTGCCATGCTTGAAAGGACCCTTCAGAAAATGGCGGAACCTTTTTACAAGGTAGGCACTGTTACAAAAAGAGTTGATAATAAAAAAGACACAAGGTTTATCTGATGGAAACTGTACCCGTTGCAGTCTTTATATCCGGAAGGGGTTCAAACCTTCAGGCTCTAATATCCCACACGATGGCAAATCGTAATTGCGGGTGGGCTGTAACCCTTGTTATATCAGATAAAAGTGATGCTTTCGGACTCCAGATTGCTGAAAATGCCGGAATCGAAGCGCGGTTTATTGATCCTGTTGGAAGAAAAAAATCAGTTTATGAATCTGAAATAAATAATATTCTGGACGAGTGCAATATTAAGTTGATCGCTCTTGCGGGCTACATGCGTCTTGTGGGCAAAACGATTCTTTCTCGTTGGAAAGGGCGGATCCTCAATATTCATCCATCTATTTTACCTTCTTTTCCAGGTCTTGACGCTCAGGCTGCAGCTCTGGATTCCGGTGTGAAAATATCGGGATGCACAGTTCATCTTGTGGATGAAGGCATGGATACTGGCGAGATTCTTGGTCAACTCACGGTTAGTGTTGAAAATGATGACACACCGGAAACTCTGAGTAAGAGAATCCTGAAAAAAGAACATGCTCTTTACGGGATGATGATATCGGAATTTGTAAAGATCCATTTCCCCGGGCAAAATTCCCTCGATTTCCTCATGCAGCGCCATGACATCCTTATGACTGGAAATAAAGAAAGCATTGAGAATATGCTGAAAACTGCCGGGGAATCAGGTAAGCCTTTTGCACTGATCAGTTCGTGCCTGTGTGGTATTAACTGCCGCTATGATGGTAAATCTCAGAAATTATTGGAAATTGAGCGCCTTTCCGAACGATACGAGTTGATTCCTGTTTGTCCTGAAGCATTCGCTGGGATGGGAATTCCTCGAAGACCCGTAGAATTCAAGTGTTTTGTTGAAGACAATATTGAAAAATGCGATCTCATGGATGAAAACAGTTTGTCTTTTCTTGAAATTCTGACGGAAGCGTCCGAAAAGATCCTTAATCTGCTTGAAGGAGCAGGGATTATTTTTTCTATATTAAAGGAAAGAAGCCCAAGTTGCGGAGTAAACTGGGTCTATTTAGATGGAAAATTGGTTCCAGGGCGAGGCATATTTTGTCGAAAACTTATTGAAAATGGA
Organism: Myxococcota bacterium; assembly: GCA_018821305.1. Taxonomy (GTDB): domain Bacteria; phylum Myxococcota_A; class Polyangia; order HGW-17; family HGW-17; genus JAHJMN01. Next base: position 6,484 of record JAHJMN010000078.1, on the reverse strand, counting down.
GTATTTACTATTTCAGATGAGAGTGTCAGTGAGAACACAAACAGCACTTTCAGTCCGAAAATACTGAAATCAGGTAATAAAAAGTGTTAGATGGTTGACATTTTATTGTGATCTATATAGGGTTGTCACCGATTTAATCTATGTGAGGAATTTATGAAAAACCCACGTCCATTTGGAAAATACTACCTTCTTGAAAGAGTTAACGTCGGAGGTATGGCGGAGGTTTTCAAAGCCAAACTGTTCGGTTCGGATGGATTTGAAAAGATTCTGGCTATTAAAAGAATTCTCCCGAATATAGCTGAGGATGAAGAATTCATCACTATGTTCAGAGATGAGGCCATGATCTCTGTTCAGTTGACTCACCCGAATATAGCTCAGATAACGGATCTTAACAAAGTTGATGATGTTTATTACATCGCCATGGAGTATGTTCACGGTAAAGATGTTCGTACAATTTTTGAACGATGCCGTGCTGAACGGGCTCCAATGTCCATTGCGCAGGCTTGCTTTATTGTAATGAAAGTCTGTGAAGCTCTTGATTATGCACACAATAAGAAGGACGACCGAGGCAAAGAAATCGGTATCGTTCATCGAGATATTTCCCCCCAGAACGTTCTCATAAGTTATGAGGGTGATGTTAAAGTAATCGATTTCGGTATTGCAAAAGCTGCAGGTAAAGCCTCAAAAACACAGGCTGGTATCCTGAAAGGTAAATTCGGATATATGTCACCTGAGCAGGTCAGAGGTAATGTTCTCGACCGTCGAAGTGATATTTTCTCCCTTGGAATTGTGCTTTACGAGCTCCTTACAAATGAGAGACTTTTCATCGGTGAAAGTGATTTCTCCACTCTTGAAAAAGTTCGTAACGTCGAGATCCTGCCCCCATCTACATATAACAGGAAAATTCCTGAGCAACTTGAAAGTATTATCCTGCGCGCTCTGGCCAAAGAAGTTGAAGATCGCTATCAGAATGGCGTGGATTTTCATGATGAACTTCAGGCATTTATGTATACCAGTGGTGAATTCTACTCCCGCAAGGATCTCAGCACGTGGATGAAGAAAACCTTTTCCCGGGAGATAATGGAAGAACAAACAAAGCTTGATGAGTATTCAAAATTCAAGCCTGATATGAATACGCTTAAGCCAGAACCACATTTCAGTATGCTCGACGATCCTACTTTCACACCGTCAATTTCCATGACTCAGCCCGCGGAATCCGACGAAGAAGAATGGTGGGAAGACGACGAGGTAGAGACCGCTCTTTATGACAAACCGGATCAGAAACCGAGCAGAGGTCAACGCAAACCTCGCCCTGCACCTGCCCCCGATGTTACTGAAAGACCGGAAATAAAAGCTCCAGCTCAGCAGTCTTTTTCGTCCTCTCAACAACCAGCTGCACCGATGCCGTCAGGGCCCGTACCTGCAGTCAGCCAGCCAAGGCCTGTTTCTTCAGGTCCATACCCGGCCCAGAACGCTCCAATGCAGGCGGCGGTTCCCGTTGAAAAACCTTCCGGCGGAAGCTTCAAATACGTAATTCTAGCGGTTATGGTATTAAGTGTCGCCGCGGCGTTTGTAGTGTGGAAATTCGTCCTGAACAAACCCGTACAGAAAACGGGGGGAGCCGGAGCAATAGAAATAAGTGTTACTCCAGCAGATAATGTCACCGTAAAACTGAACGGCGCCGAACTGAAAGACGAAAATGGAGCAGTTGTTAAAAAATTCCCATTCCGACTTCAAAAGGAACCAGGTTTTTATGAAATTGAAGTCAGCGGCAAAGGGTTTTTACCCTACAAAGACAAAGTTAAAGTTGAGTCAAACGTCGTCAACAAACTCAATATCTCCTTAAAAAGAGATGTGTTTAAGATTTTCATTGAAGGAAAACCTGAGAGTGCTTCGGTTACCATCGGCGGAACATCCTACAACGAAAAAACTCCCTGGAAAGGCATGGATCTGGCCAGCGGAACTCACACAATATTAATTGCTCAGGGTGATCTATACCATCCTTTCAAAGTCACTGAGACTAAAAAAGCTGGTGAAATTCTTGATATCAAATACGATCTAGTCCCAAAGAAGGCAACAATAAGCATTCGTACGCTTACCAAAGGCGCTAAAATCTGTCTTGTTACTGACAACACTAAAAATCCCGCTGATGCAGACTGCCCCGTTGAGAATAATACGCCCTACGAACTTATTACCCTGCCTGATGTAAAGTATTTCCTGAAGGTAGTTAAACCGGGATACAAACCTTTCTCAACTCCCATTGATTTCAAAGGTTCCACTACCTGGACACTTCCCCTTGCCGTTGCGCTTGAGAAGAAAGCTGCTGGCAATACCCATACTTATGTTGCAAACAACAATATGAATCCTCCGGATGATCCAATGCCACCTATGATAATTGATCATACAATGCAGATGGATCCGGATCCACCAATGCCACCGATGCCTCCAATGATCAAGGAACCATCGGGAAAAACCGGTACACTTCGCATCAATGCAAGGCCAAGATCTCAAGTCTTTGTTGATGGCGCTCTTAAAGGTTACACTCCCAGGAAATTAACTTTATCCGCGGGAACTCACCGTATCACCCTTGTGAATAATGAAAATCGTAAAGTAATTACGGTTAATATCACCCCTGGCAAATCAATCACCCGTGTAGTAACCTTCTAACAAAACTCCGCTCAGTCATACCAATAAAAAAATTTACATTTACTGGGGAGAAATAAAAAGAAGAAGCGTACAACCCTCCAACTGGCCTTTTTTACCGGTGGAGGAACATTCATGAAAACAATTAAAATTTTTGTAGCGGCAACTTTCATCACTGCATTTATTGCTTTTCCGGCTAATGCAAATGACAAAGTTATCCAGAGTATGCAACTTGGTGTCGAAGAAATTGACGGGACCCTCATGGGGCCGGAACAGGGTCTCTTGAGCGGGCGAAAAATTTCTGTAATGAACTCTCTGATTCAGTTCAGAGACAATTACATACAGGAAATGATTATATCCGCAGAAGATTTGTAGCAAGACCGCTTTAATACAAAGAACTTCTTTTGACTATGATATGACAAAAAATATAACTGGGAGAAGAACACGTTTTGAGATCTAGCATTTTCAGGATACAGACCGCTTGGGGAATAAAAGGATCGAAACGGGAAAATTACTTGTTTTCACCCTGTCATTTGTAATTATGCTTTGATGTTGAATGTTTATGACCTGATCCTGATCCTGATCCTGTTTGCCTGACTAACTGGGTTCCTGTTTAAAATTTCAGGTAACCAGGAAATCAGTAGCAGTAACAGGAAAACAGGTAGGCAATTTCGCGCAGCGGAATGCTATAGGGGGCTCATTCCTGAAGCATTTCTTTAAACCGAGTCACAATCGTATTACTCCGCAAGCGGTACAGATCTATTATATGCCAGTTCGGTGCGTAATTGTAATTATATTTGTCTTTGTTTACCTTGAAGATCTGATTCCGATAATATGGCAGATGGTTATGAAGCGGGAAGAACTGAACAATGAGCTCCGCATTATCACATAATTACAAGAGTTTAGAGGACCATGAATTGCCGGAAATAAAAATAAATGCGATCTATTCAGAGAAACCAAAGACGTCCAGGGAATTCTTTAATCTGAATATAATGTAATTTGTGCCAATAATTGCAAAAATGGTGAAGAGTTAACCGTCAATATTCATTGAAAAAATAAAAAAAAAATTAATTTTTTGTTGTAATGGATAGAAATAAATAGTAAAAGCGTAATATCCTCCAACTGAACCTTTTTTATGGAGTAAAAGTTATGAAAACAATAAAAATTTTTCTCGCAGTAACATTTATCACCGCATTCACTGCGTTTCCGGCTAATGCACAGGAAAAAGTTATCCAGCAGTTAGACCTCGGTAGCGAGGCTCTTGATGGTGAGCTTATGGGCCCCGATCAGGGCCTTATGAGTGGACGCAAAATCTCGATTATGAACTCACTGATTCAGTTCAGAGACAACTTCATTCAGGAAATGATCATCTCTGCAGAAGATTTGTAATTTTTCCGTTTGGATTCCGGGTTTAGGAAAACACTTAATATTTTCAGCACTTTGTGCTGTTGGAGGAGTATATAATGGCCGAACAGGTTGCATTCCCCATCACCTTTAAAATCTACAAAAAGGATGCCACAGGCAGACCGATTTACCTGAAAGAGGAATCCTTCAATCAGGAGGTTATCAAGGTTGGAAAAGGCCCCGCTGCAGATCTTCGACTGGAAGACGAAACTGTAGGGCTTGTTCATGCATATGTACAGATCGGTGCAAACCGTGAAGTAAATATCATGGACGTTGTCAGCCAGAGAGGTACTTTTGTCAACGGTACAAAAGTAAACAAAACAGCGCTCAAAACCGGGGATGAAATACTCCTTGGAGACACAGTTCTTTTTGTTAACTTTGAAGAAGCCTCCGCATCCACTGGTCCTGCTGCTCCCGCTGGTGACGCAGATTCGAGTTCCGCCGGTGCTTCCGGTGTCGATTTCGGTGCTGGTGTCGCTGCCTTTGATATGACTGCTGCTCCTATTGATATGAGCAAAGTTGAAGATACAAAGAAGAAGCAGGCAATTTTAGTTACCAGTTACTATGAGCAGAGTCCTATGAAGACCGTTATGCTTCAGGATCATGTGAATGGTGAAAAACCTGGTGCTGGTGCTTTCATTTCAATAGTATTCGGGCTTGTTCTCGTTTTAGCTGGTCTTTTCATGGGTTGGAAATCTGTTGATATCGTTCAAGAAGAAGAACGCGTCAACAACATTATCAGAGAAATCGCCAAGAGTCGTGGGCTTTCTGATAAATTCGTTCCCAAAGTAAAAGGCGATTTCGGTGTTGAACTCGGGTTCATTCTTCTTTCCCTTGTGGGCAGTATGTTCATTTTCGGTGGACTGAGTGTAGTTTTCCGTAAAAGAAATACCCTTGCCAACTACACAATCGGTGAAGATCCATCCGCTGTATTCAACTGTCCGTCCAAAGACCTCCCGGATCACAAGTTTCCTCTTGTCAGATCCGATCGCCGAGCGGGGTATCATCTTCTGTTCTCAGATCGTATGGAAGGTTCCGTTACGGATCCATCCGGTTCTAAATACATGCTCACAGAACTTGTTCAGCAGGGTCGTGCCAGTTCGATTCCCGATTTCCCGGAAACTTATGACTATGAAATTCCTGATAACCACATGGTTCAGGTAAAATACGGTTATTACAGTTTCATCATCAAATCGCAAACTCAGCCGAAACTTGCTCTCCCGTTTACAGTACCAAGAAACCTTTTCATGGTTCTCGCTCTGATTTCAGCTTTCGGTGCTGGTCTTCTTTCCTGGTACTTTGGATACATTCAGGACGACCCACTATTCTCCGAAGACGTTGATCAGCAGGAAGTTACTGTTCAGCAGATCATCAAAACTCCTGATCTCGCTGCAAAGAAAAAACAGGAACAGAAAAAGCAGGAATTAAAAGACAAGAAGAAAGAAAAAGAGATTTTCAAAAAGGATCTCACCAAAATTAAAACCGATGCAACCGCTCCCCGGGATGCAAGATCCAATCCCTCTGCTGGTCAGGGTGGTGCCGGCGCTGGTAACAGCAGACTTTCCGGTGCACAGGGCATGGGCGTTGCAAACGTTCTCGCTTCTGACGTTAGTGCAATGACTGCATCTCTTACGGCATCAAACACCGTATTCGGCCAGGAAACTGAAGACTTCGACGATCTCCTCGGTGATGCTGATCCCGATGGCGAAGCTGTTGACGGTGGATTCGGTGGTCGTGGTGGTTCCGGTGGTGGAGCTGGCGGCGGTGGTCTTGGTATCGGCGGCGGCGGCGGTATGGGCTTCGGCGGTATCGGCGGCGGCGGTGGCGGCCTCGGTGGACGCTTCGGTTCCATGGGCGGTATCGGCAAAAGAAAGATCAATATCCGTCAGGGTAGAGCTGAAGTTTCCGGTAAACTTGACCCCGCAGAAGTCCGGGCAGTTATCCGCGCTCACAGACAGGAAGTTCATCACTGTTACCAGAAAGGCCTCATGCAGAATGATAAACTCGCTGGTACGGTTCGTGTAGAATTCCTCATCAACCCACAGGGTCGTGTTCAATCCTGTTCAGTTGTTGAAAATCTTGCCATCGGTTCCGTCGGAAGTTGTATCTGCGGTCGACTCACCACATGGAAGTTCCCGCAACCACAAGGCGGTCTCGCTCGAGTAGCCTACGCATGGACCCTCTCCCCCGGTGGTTGATAGATACTAAAGCAACCTCTTCTCACTTTTTCTCCCAAGAATCCACTTAAATAGTTAATGTCCTGAAATACGCTTCGCGAAGGATTTTATTAAAAATCCTATCCGGCCACTAGTAATATTTTCAACACCTTGCGGTTACTGTCCTGAGCAAAAAATCGGCGAAAAATTTGATTTATTGTATTTCAGGACAGTAACTAAATAGTTCGTGTCCTGTAATTCGCTTCGCGAAGGATTTTATT
>JAHJMN010000077.1 GCA_018821305.1 Myxococcota bacterium | reverse complement strand
TATTTTTTTTATATAGATTATTTTTAAAACTTATTTGTGTTTTTTTCTTTCGGAATCCGTACGGACGGCGCAGAGTTTTCCACACATAGTGCAGACGTCCTCGGAGGAGGCTTCACTTTCCATTTTGTAACTGCGGGCTTTCACAGGATCAATCGCAAGGGAAAACATGGCTTCCCAGTCGAGTTTTTTCCGGGCCCGACTCATAGCCTTATCCCACTCGAAAGCACCGGGAACTTTCTTAACAATATCACCTGCATGTGCTGCAATTTTACTTGCAATAACGCCTTCACGAACATCATGAACATCGGGAAGTCGAAGATGTTCCGCCGGGGTGACATAACACAGAAAATCAACCCCGAAGGCCGCTGCCATGGCTCCACCAATGGCGGAAGTAATGTGGTCATATCCAGGAGCCACATCCGTCACTAATGGCCCCAGTACGTAAAACGGAGCTCCATGACATAGGCGTTTTTCAAGGACTACATTGGATTCAATCTGATCCAGGGGAACATGCCCCGGACCTTCGATCATCACCTGTACACCCATTTCCCGGGCGCGCATCGTAAGTTCACCGAGAACCATAAGTTCCGCAATCTGCCCCGAATCTGAAGCATCAGCTAATGCCCCGGGTCTGAAACCGTCCCCAAGACTTAAAGTGACATCATGCTCAAAACAAATAGCGCAAAGCCTGTCAAACTGCTCATAAAGCGGGTTTTCATTACCGGTTGAACTTATATAAGCCGCAAGCAGCGAACCTCCACGGCTTACAATACCGGCAATGCGTGGTGAAGGATTTGAATCCATAACTGTCAGTGTGCGTTTGTTAATCCCGCAGTGAACCGTAATAAAATCAACACCCTGCTTTGCCTGTTTCTCAATTACTTCAAAAAGAAGCTCTCCATTGAATTCCTGATAATCATACTTGGTTGCAAGTTCATAAATTGGAACTGTTCCAATCATTACCGGAGAATTTTCAATAATTTTACAACGTATTTCGTCGAGATCTCCACCTGTTGAAAGATCCATTACAGATTCTGCACCATATAAAACAGCGGTTTCCAGCTTTTTGAGTTCTTCTTTTTCAAGATTTCGGAGGCTTGAAGCACCTATATTGGCATTAACCTTTGTTCTAAGACCTTTTCCGATGCCAACAGCCCGGAAAGAACGATGATTATTTTTAGGAATTACGATATTACCAAGAGCTACCTGCTCACGAATATACTCCGGCTCATAACCTTCATCAGCAGCAACCTGCTTTATTTCTTCAGTAATTTCGCCGTTTCTCGCACGACTAAGTTGTGTTGCCATAGCACACCTCCACAAAGGAGGCACTTTAGAGCATTGAACAGTGCTGTCAACGAAAAACCGATATGATTCCCTTTAACGATACTCGCCACTGATTTTTATATTTTCATTAAAAACTTGTCATATGCTGAAAAACGCGATATCAGTAAAATTGCTATCCTAATGATAGAAAAGGAGTATTTTATGTCGATTTTTAAATTTTCTTTATTTAAAATGATACTTGTTATTATTGTTTCATTAGTAGTTGTCTCATGCGATGATGACAATTCCAGTAATAATTCCAATAATATAAATAATACGAATAACACCAACAACACGAATACAAACAATACCAATAATACTAATTTAAATAATACAAATAACACCAACTCAAATAATACGAATAATACTAATTTAAATAACACGAATAACACAACTCCCCGCAATGCCGCTGAAATTGTTGTAAACATCCATGATGCTGACCTTCAAAAAATAAACATCATTGAAGTTACCAGCGGTTCAAACATCATGGATTGCCACTTTGGAATCCTGAAGACAGGTTCGGTACCAGCTCTGGTTCTGTGTGATGGTACAAAGGCTTTTAACGCTGGAAATTCCGTTGATTTTTATGACATTGACTCTATCCCTCAGGATGCAGTTTTTACTGAAGATGATGGCACTGAATATGTAATGGGAACAACATGGCAGGATGGTGGAAACGGAACAGCAGGATTCAACATGACACAGAATGTTTACATTCTTGAACTTCCAAATGGAAGATATGGAAAAATTGAAGTCCTCAGTGCAATATCCGGAAATGTTACTTTTGCAGTCTTTGCAGACCCTGATGGCACAGACAACCTGACCTGCGAAGAACCCCTCTAGACCCAATGCTGATCGGTTAAGGCGTATTAGTTGATATTGTTAACAAAAACAACATACTTTAATAAAAGCAAGAACATTCAGGGAGTCAGAAACAGGAGCAGAATCAGGCAAGCAATTTCGCAAAGCGGAATGCAAGGGATACAGGGTCTTGTTCCTGAAGGTGTATACGCAAATACTGAATTGAAATCGATCTTGACCGCTTACGAAAGCGGTCTTTATGCCACAAAAACACTCACCTTCAAAGTAAACGCCCTGCTCCTGTCCCTGTTTTCCTGACTTCCTGTCTGCCTGTAATTATTATACGATGTTGTATTTATTAATTATTTCTTTCCAAATTTCACTAACCGAACAGCATTTCCTCTAGATCGGTCTAACTCTACTGCCGTTTCAGGCTTCAGGCTGGGGTAAGACAAAGAAGTCTATGTGTACTGCGGTCAGATTGCCGTTTGAGTCATATCCGCCTACAACCGGATACATTCCGTCGCCCCATCCGGAATGAAAAATAATTATATTTTCACCCTTTGTTGCCAATGGAAGCTCAATATTTGCAATACCTTCGCGAATATGTTCTTCGTCATCCATCTTTTCAAACCAACTATCGTCTTTTCCACTGTCGAAGATATCATCGTTCCAGTCTGATTCTTTATCGTCAGGCATTGCCCTGGATATTGAAAGAGCATCTGTAAAACAAGCTGTTCCAGCATCAACACCGAATCCAAAATATTCACCTTCATTGAGTATTTCACCTGACGGTTTGCCATCATGTGTTAATTCAAGTACTTTCCTTGTAATCTCTTTTCCTTCAGGATTGATTATAAGTGAAGCATAAGCTTCACGCAAATGACTTCCATCAAGAGCTTCTGAAACATCAGCAAGTGTCACTAAAACCTGGTACTTCCCCGGGGGAACCTGGAAAAAAGGATTGTCATTTTTTGATAGAAAAACAAATGGATCGCATGCAATAAGTTTTCCCGACGGCATCTCAAGAAAACCGCAATCGACGGTGCTTAAACGAAGTTTTTCATTACTGATAATGACTTCACCTGTTTCAAGAGCTTTAAAATCATTTATTGGCCAACTCATTAATTTTGTCTCCTTTTCAAATTTTATTCTGAATATTTTTTTCAGGATTCAAGTAAAAATACGGAAAATCAATAAATGCGTACGTAGTAGAGGGTTATAAGGAGATAGGACATGAAAAAGACTGCGCCGGCGGCCCAGAGGCCATATTTTTTCTGTTTAAAACTTAAAATAGATGAAAAGACTGTTAAACCGGAAAAGACCGCACTGGCGGCCAGCGTGAGCCCAGCAGATGCACCGGTTGAAAGCAAATAAAAAGGAATTGGTAGAGTTAAAAATGTTAAAATAAGCCAGTAAACAGCGTTCAAACCTGCACCTCAACTTACCTGACTTCCAGGATGGAAGGTTTTATCTCCGAAGGTAGGAATAAGAAGTCCAAGATGACCTTCGGGATCTTCACACGCAAGTACCATGGCCTCTGATACGCCGAATTTCATTTTACGCGGAGCCAGATTTGCGCATACTATAACAGTTTTTCCGATAAGATCTGCCGGATTAAAGTGAGCTTTAATTCCAGCAAATACATTTCGTTTTCCGATACCGATATCCACTGTGAGACGAAGGAGTTTACCGGCTCCTTTGACTTCCTCAGCTTCGATGATTTTTCCTGCACGCAAATCAAGTTTTGCAAAATCATCATATGTGATTTCTTCCCTTAATGGAGGCAATTCAACAGTAGGCGCAGCCTGCAATGCGGCTTCGGTAGCAGTCTGTGCAATTATAGCGTTTACTTTATCTTCTTCGACACGTTCGGCAAGGCGTTCAAATTCGCCAAGTTTTATTCCGCTTTCGAGCATGAAATCCAGATCTGAGAAATCCCAAACTCTGGACGCTCCCAGCATTTTTTCAACTTTCATTTTAAAAACTGGAATTACAGGGCCCAGTAAAATAGCTATTCCTTTTAAAAGCCCAAGAGCAGAAGTAATTATGCTGCGGGCTTTTTCAGGATCTGAAACTGTATAGCGGAAGGGTTCCGTATCCTGCAGATAACGATTGGCATTTTCCGCAATAATGCAGATTTCACGCACTGCTTTGGAAAATTCAAAAGAACGGTAATAATTTTTTATGTTTTCCACCCGGGAAAGTGCATCTGCAACTATTTCACGGCATCCTTCATCAGGAATACCCGTAACAGAATCCAGTTTTTTATTTATGATTCCCATGGATCTGCTTGCAAGATTTGTTATTTTATTTATAAGTTCAGCATTAACACGAAGCCGGAATTCCTCAAGATTAAGGTCAATGTCATCCATGGTTGGACCAAGTTTTGAAGCATAATAAAAACGGAGATACTGAGGATCAAGGTGTTCAAGATACGTTTTTGCTTTTACACTGGTACCGCGGCTTTTGGACATTTTTTCCCCGTTTACCGTCAGAAAACCATGAATATGAACGCGAGATGGCATGCGATAACCGCCGTAATTCAGCATTGCTGGCCAGAATAGCGTATGAAAGTAGGTGATATCCTTGCCGATAATGTGATAAATTACGCTATCCGAGTTCTGATCCCAGTATGATGAAAAATCCAATTTGTTTTCATCACAGAATTTCTGAGTAGTTCCAATATAGCCCACAGGAGCATCCATCCAGACATAAAAATATTTGTTTTCCTCACCGGGAATGCGAAAACCAAAGTAGGGAGCATCTCTGCTGATATCCCAGGGTCTGAGTTCACCGGACAGAAAGTTTTTTTCAAGCCAGGATCTTACATCATCTGCCAGATGCTCTTTTTGCTTCACCCATTCTTCAATAACAGGACGACATTTTTCGAGAATTACGAAATAATGTCGTGATGTTTTTACAACGGGAGTATTAGAACAGATGCTGCAGCGCGGTTCTTTTATATCCAGTGGTTCGTAGGTTGCCCCACATTTTTCGCAACTGTCTCCATACTGATCCAGAGCGTTGCATCGAGGACATATTCCACGAACAAAACGATCTGGAAGAAAACGTTGGTCGTGGTCACAATAAAACTGATCAACATCTTTTACTTCAATAAGATCTTTTTCCTTAAGTTTATTGAATATATTCTCGGCATGAATGCGGGTTTCATCGCTGTGTGTTGTATAAAACCGATCAAAATTTATCTGAAACCCTGAGAAATCGCGGAAATGGGCGTCATTAAAGCGTGCAACCATTTCTTCCGGGGAAATTCCCTGTTTGCGAGCATTTATTTCTATAGGTGTACCATGAGTATCACTGGCACACATATAAACAGCATCTTCCCCAACAGATTTTAAAAAACGTACAAAAATATCAGATTGAATATATTCAACAAGATGGCCTATATGAATATCCCCATTTGCATAGGGAAGAGCACTGGTAACAAGAATTTTCGACATACTTAACTCCTGAAAAAAATATCCGCCGTAAAACAGCTAAACCGCTTCCTGAGTAACACGATTGTGCTGAATTTTTAAAATATCATTCAATTTAACAATTACCTTATTTTAATTTCGATCCTTTTATTCAGGAAGCGGTCTAATTTTATCACCACCCTGAATAAATGTCATGGGAGCGAAATTCAAGGAAAAAATCTACAATGTTCATGTCCCTTATTGCCGTTTCACTGTGGCAACATTGCGAATCCTGAATCAAAAAACGACGAAACCATTAAAAACACAATCTATATTTCCGGTGGCTTTCTTATAATTTCCTGCTGCATGAGGGTTTTAACCGTTTTCTTTGCATGACTGATATGCGCCCGGGCTGATTCTTCAAAATATTCAAGAGAGTTTGGGAATTCAGCTAGACCAAGTTCCATAGCGTGTTTTGCCGCAGCTACGGCAACTCGTACATGTGTTTCATCATCTTCCATTGTCGGAACAATGTGACCGGGGTCAAGCCCGAGTTCTTCCGCCCGTCCTGAAATGGCCTGAGCCGCTGTAACACACATGTCATCGGTAATTTTCCTGGCACCGCAATCAAGGGCACCGCGGAACATTCCGGGAAATACCATAGAGTTATTCAGTTGATTCTCAAAATCACTACGACCTGTAGCTGTAATAAAAGCTCCCGCTTCTTTTGCAACCCATGGCCAGATTTCCGGTACCGGGTTTGCACAGGCAAAAACCGCCGGATCCTTATCCATCAATGCGATCTGATGAGATTTTATAATATCAGGCCCTGGCGTTGAAAGAGCAATCAGAAAGTTGGCCCCTTTCAGTGCATCGTCAAGTCCGCCACTTAGCTGTGTTTTATTGCTTATTTGGGACCATTTATTTTTAAATGGGTTATCAGGGTCCTGAATGGAGTTCTTATTCAGTATTCCTGATTTATCAAGTAAAACAATGTTTCCCGGATCCGCACCGGAAACTTCCAGCAGATCAGCTACCGCAAGGTTTGATGCACCTGCTCCGAAAAGTACGAATTTTGCATCTTCTATTTTCAGGTTTTTCAACTTAAGAGAACTGAAAACTCCCGCGAGAATAATTGTTGCCGTTCCTTGTCGATCATCATGCCATACAGGTATATCAAGTTCATCGCGAAGAGCATCAAGAACATGAAAACATTTTGGTGTTTCTATATCTTCCAAATTTATTCCACCAAACGAAGGAGAGACAGCTTTTACAAAATCTACAATTTCTCTTACAGAATGCACATTGATTACAAGAGGAAAAGCGTCAACGCCACCGAGATACTTGAAAATGAGTGCCTTTCCTTCCATAACCGGCAATCCTGCAAGTGGGCCTATATTCCCAAGACCTAAGACTCTCGTTCCGTCACTTACAACTGCTACCATATTTGATCGATTTGTGTACTTTCGAGCATTTCGCGGATCTGCGTGAATTTCCATACAGGGCTGCGCAACCCCCGGTGTATACCAGTAGGAAAAATCATTCAGATCCCGGATTACGCACCTGGGTGTAACCTCGATTTTTCCACGATAGAATTCGTGAAGTTTTTTCGATATTTCATAGGGCTTTGATGCATTATCTAATTTACTGTCCATAAATTACCTGCTTTTCAGGGAGGATATGTCTCCCGTTTTTACGATTCCTGATTATAATAATTTTCAGGCATTTATTTAAAACGCCCAATCAGGATTGTTGAGTATAATACAGGTATTTTAATTCCGTAAAAAGGAAAAAAATCAGTTTGAAACCGCAGCAGCAATACGAAGACTGAAAATACGGTTTTTCGCCCGGATACAATAGATGAGTCCATTTATTGCAGCACCGGGAACAATCCATGATGCCATGAATGTTGCTACGCTTCCGTCGTTAGTATTTTTAAATAAGGTAGTCTGAAGACCGTTTTCAATGTCTATAAAAAGAAGTGGTCTTTCCGAATCCGGCATCACCCGGGAAGACAACATGTAAAGCCCGTTATCATCCCATGATGGAGGGTTTTTCGTATTTACGCCACAACTTGTCCATAGAGTTTCACCTTTAAAATTATCAAAAGCAATACAATCAAAACCAGCAGGATAGATAACTCCATTATTTAAAGTGTGGAGCCAATAATTTTCCGGCTTTAGACTCAGGGGTCGAGACCAGACAACTTTTGTGCTGAATTTTTCAACGATCAGTTTTTCAATGAAATAATCATCTCCTGTTTGGGAAAAAACGTATATATCAGATTTATTTATATATATCGTTATTATTTTTTTACCATACTCAAGATAGGTAAGTTTCTCTTCATTGATGTTGAAACGATAAAGAGCGCCGGTTTTATCTGCAATAAGGAGATTACTGTCAACAAAGTGCAGCTCAGAAGGTGTGATATTTATTCTGATATTTTTTGTTATTTTCCCCGATTCCGGATCAATCAAAGCCAATCTTTCCATACACCATCCTGCGGCAAATTCTTTATCAAGGGCACCGACACTGCAGGCAGGCCTGTTCCAAATGTCTTCCCCCTTTGCAAGATTAGTAAATCTAAGAATATCACCTTGAGCATGAGTCAGTATACGCTTCCAGTCGGACACAATGAGGCTTCGAGAATTCCATATTGTATCTTCATAAACCGGTTTCCAGGCCTTTCTCCAGATTACTTTTCCATCTTCCAGATCCAGAAGCATCACTTTTTCCGGACGAAAAATATTTTTTTCATAAGAACCTTCAAGGGCAACAATCCCTGATGGCGTCAAAACCCAGGGAATCACGGGGTAAACAAAAGTGGTGACTTCCCATTCTTCATAAGGATTACCTTCCCAGATTTTTTTCTTAGCAAGCTTATCATCAGGAGTAGAGATAATTTCTTTAAATTCACTACAAGTTGAAAAAACAAACAGGGAAGACAATACAATAAATGTATATATCATTAATATTCCTCTGCTTTTTTTAACCGGCAGATTCATTTAACCGAACCTTATTTCTATTTCGTTAGTGTCCTGAAATTCAATTTTTATGCTATTCAGAACACTATAATAATTTCGAGGTCTTCATTCTTAGTGTCCTGAGTAAAAAAATCGACAAAAATTCAAAAGATCGCATTACAGGACAGAAACAACTTCTCTAGAACGGAATATCATCATCATCAGCACCCATGGGTGATCCATAATTCGAAGGCATTCCGCTGTCCTGACCTGAACCCTGATAATTATTATCAATAGGTTTCTTTGAATCCAGGAACAGGAACGATTTAGCCATTATTTCTGTTGTATAATGATCTTTTCCTTCCTGATCTGTCCATTTTCTCGTGCGGATTTTACCTTCCACATAGATTTTACTTCCTTTTTTCAGGTAATCACGGGCAAAAATTGCCTGTTTTCCCCAAACGACGATACGATGCCATTCGGTCTGTTCCTGGCGATTACCATCAGGTCCTCGCCAACTCTCAGTGGTTGCAAGTCTGAGATCGGTTACATCATTGTTACCACTTGTTACTTTGTGAACCGGGTCTGCTCCCAGATGACCTATCAGCATTACTTTATTGAGTCCATCTGCCATAATTACCTCCAAAAGCCCCTCAAGCAAATAAGGGAAAGTTAAATTGAAAAAAACAGAAATTTCTTATACCAATATTCGCAGGAAGTGAACATTGGTTTCATGAATTCTGAAAAAAAATTATTTTTTTTGAAAAACATTTCTTTCTCACATGCTGAAAACGCAATATTTTCAAATATTAAACTTGAAATTATGCAAGGATCATTTACTGCAGTATGTGGTCCGAGCGGTGCGGGAAAAACAACGCTGCTTAAAATTCTTGCTGGTCTTCTTTCCCCGGATCAGGGAGAAATTTTTTTCAATTCAAGGTCCATTCGGGACTATACACAGGAGGAACTTGCAAGAAATCGAAGTTTTGTAAGTCAGCATCTTCCGGGAAATATTGAGATGTCTTCCCGGGAAATTCTCGAAACTGCTCTGTACTATTCAAATCTGAATGAAATTGAAAAATCTCATAAAATCAAAGAATCCGCATCTGTAACAGGAATCGAACATCTTTTGGAGCGTCGATACTCTACCCTTTCCGGGGGAGAGAAAAGAAGAGTAATGCTCACGAGGGGTTTTATCCAGTGCAATAAAGTACTACTGCTTGATGAACCGACGGTATTTTTAGACATAGCCCAAAGCAGGGATATGATAGAGTTACTTAAGAAATTTAATACTGAACACAATTCCACTGTCATATGTGTTACTCACGATCTATCCGTCGTTGCGAGATATTTCAGTCATGCGATTCTACTGGCAAAAGGCAGAGAGATAATCTTCGGAAATGCATTGAATATCTTGGAGAAAAACGCAAGTAGTTATTTTAATGTTACCCTTGAATCAGGGTTGTCACCCGAAGGAAAGAAGTACTTCCTCGCATGATTTTTTTTCAAAAATACAGAATCTGGTTTTTTACATCTCTTATTGCAATAATAATATTATTCCTGTCTCTTGTGCTGGGCCCGGGAGGTCTGATCCTAACGCTTGAAGGTCCCGAAGGAAAACTTATTACCCATATTCGTTTACCAAGAATTTTATTGTCCTTTATTGCCGGTTCTTCTCTTGCTGTCTGCGGTGCAGCACTTCAAGGGCTTTTAAGAAACCCTCTCGTAAGCCCGTTTACACTGGGTGTAGCATCTGGATCCAGCCTTGGTGCAGTATTAGCAATAAGACTTGGCCTGGATATTATTCTTCCCGGCGGGACTTTTCTTTTCAGTTTACTAACAGGAATGATTGTTTTAATTGCACTCATGGGTTTCTCCCTTAAAAGAGGACAATTTGGGGCAGTTTCCGTCATTCTTGGCGGAGTTACAATTGCATCTTTTTCTTCAAGTGCGATAATGTTTATCCAGTACACAAGCACATACAACGAGTCTTTTCGCATGGTTCGATGGCTAATGGGAAACATGGATTTTGTCACAATGAAACAGGTTGCAGGTCTACTTCCTTTGACAATTCCAGCGGTTATTGCTCTGGCTTTAATGGGGAAGAGTTTGAATCTCATGGCTCTCGGACATGAAACAGCTCTTACAAGCGGGCTCAATGTCAGACGATCTTCTTTGATCATCCTTGGTGCTACGGGAATTGCTGTGGCCGGTGTCGTCAGCATAGCGGGTCCCATATCTTTTGTGGGAATCGTAGTTCCTCACGTATTGAGGCTTTCCGGTGTTCACGATAATCGTAAACTGCTTCCTCTGAGTATTATCGCCGGTGGTACTTTTCTTGTTTTCTGTGATTTTATCGGACGTATAATCCTTGCCCCTGCACAATTGCCAACAGGTGTCGTTACTTCCCTGACTGGTGGTCCATTTTTTATTTTTTTACTGTGGAAAGTACGTGTCTATCAGGAAAACTGATTTATGCGGGCATTTTCATAGTACGAACGTATTCGGCTGCTTTACGCAAGCGGCGGCGAATACGTTCCCTGCCAATTACCTCAATACATTCAAAAAGTGGTGGAGAAGCTTTTCGTCCCAGGCATGCAATACGGACAGGCATAAAGATTTCTTTGATCTTCCATTCCTTCTGTTCTGAAATTGTTCGAAAGATTTCTTCAACCAAAGAGGCAGAGAAAGACTCAAGAGCGTCGATTTTTTCGGCTCCTTCTTCAAACATTGAAGCCATTTCCACCTGTGTTCTTCCTTTAGGAACCATCAGATTTCCTTCGGCTGAATAATCAAGATCACCATTATAGAAAAATGGCGCAGAATCAATGAAATCACTCAAATATCTCATACGTTCATGAACGAGGGGAACTATTTTCTGGAAATATTCACGGTTCAAGTAAAGTCCCATGACTCTATCCAGAAGCTCTTCTGGTCCAAGATCTCTTATGTATAGTCCGTTAAGCCAGGTCAGTTTTTCCAAATCAAAAACCGGTCCGCCTAGAGAAACATTGTCAAAACTGAAAACTTCAATCATCTGTTCAACGGTAAATTTCTCTACATCATTTCCAAATGAAAAACCCATAAGCCCTAGAAAATTCACAAGCGCCTCAGGAAGAATACCTGTCTCTTTGTAAAATTTAAGAGAAACAGGATTTTTCCTCTTACTGATTTTACTTTTGTTCTTATCCGGGTTTCGTAAAAGCGGCATGTGAATGAATTCAGGTTTTTCCCATCCAAAGGCTTCATAAAGCCGAACATGCTTTGGTGTAGAGGGTATCCATTCTTCTGCCCTGATTACGTGGGTTATTTTCATAAGATGATCATCAACAACATTTGCCAAATGATAAGTTGGAAAACCGTCGGATTTTAACAGAACCTGATCGTCCAGTTCTTCATTGGGACGGCGAATTTCTCCCCTCAGGCGGTCAGTAAATACACTGTCTCCGTCCACAGCCATTTTTAGCCTGATTGTAAACGGTTCTCCATCTGCTGCACGTTTGGCGGATGTCTGAGCATCTATATTTCGGCAACGCCTGTTATATCCTGTGCGTCTGGAGCCAGATTTTAACTCAGCCTCACGATCCGCTGCAAGAATTTCAGGAGTACAAAAACATCGATAGGCTTCTCCTTTTTCGAGAAGGATTTCGGCTTGTTCTTTATAAATACTCTGACGTTCACTCTGGCGATATGGACCGTATGGTCCTCCTTTATCCGGACCTTCATCCCAGGAAAGACCAAGCCAATTGAGACTTTCCATTATTGCGAGTTCTGAATCGGATCGGGAACGCGTCTGATCAGTATCCTCAATTCTTAGTAAAAATTGTCCACCATGCTTTTTTGCAAAAACATAATTAAAAAGAGCAATATAGGCGGTACCTACATGGGGATCTCCCGTTGGAGAAGGAGCTATTCTTGTTCTTACAGTTTTTTCAGTCATTATTTTTCACCTGTTACCGGACGTCCAATTCCTTCAAGTCTGAATCCACATCGGGCTGTTTCCTTCCTGGACCAAACGTTTCTACCGTCAAAAAGAGCTCTTCCTTTCATAAGTTTGGAAATTCTCTCAAAATCAGGTTGTTGAAATTCTTTCCACTCAGTACATAAAATTGCCGCATCTGCTCCAGTTACTGTTTCATATAAACCATTACAATACTTCAGGTTAGCATCTTCCGGAAACTCATTCTTGAAATTTTCCTGAGCAACAGGATCATAAGCCCGTACATTTGCCCCGTTTTCTTTTAAACGTCTGATAATGACTTTTGCGGGTGCTTCTCTTGTGTCATCAGTGTTCGGTTTGAAAGCAAGACCTAAAACAGCTACCGTCATTCCATTTAAGGATTTAAAATGTCTGAGCATTTTATCCACAACAAGTCCTTTTTGAGTATCATTTACGTTACTTGTTTCCTCAACAATGGATAGTCTGGAATCAAGACTTCTTGAAAGATAAAGTATTGCACTGATATCTTTAGGGAAACAACTACCTCCATATCCGATGCCAGGATAAAGGAATTTAGGACCTATACGACTATCGGAACCCATTCCACGCCGAATCAGTTCAATATCAGCGCCAACAAGATCACACAATCTGCTTAAATCATTCATAAAACTGATTCTTGTAGCCAAAAATGCATTTGATGCATATTTTGTGAGCTCAGCACTTATAGGATCCATATCAATAATACGATCTCGAGTTCTAACAAATGGAGAATAAAGCTCATGCATAGTGGCTCTAGTAGTTTCGTCATTAGTTCCAATAATTATTCTTTCCGGTTTCATAAAATCATTTATAGCATCACCTTCTTTGAGAAATTCCGGATTCGAAACAACACTTACTTTGTATTTTGATTCTTTATCATAAATTTCCTGCATTTTTGATGCTGTGCCAACTGGAACTGTTGATTTATGCACAACAATAACATCACTATTTATACTTGAAGCCACTGTTTTTGTTGCTTGTTCAAGATATTTAAGATCGGCATTTCCATCATCGCCCTGAGGGGTTCCAACGGCCATAAAAATTACTTTTACACCTTTCACTGCAGTCACAATGTCTGTAGTGAATGTAATGAAACCTTTTTTTGCATTTCGTTCAACAATTTTATCAAGACCAGGTTCATAAATTGGTATTTTACCTTCTTTAAGCATTTTTATTTTTTCTGGATCAATATCAACACAAATGACATTATTACCATAATCCGCAAATGCTGCACCTGCTACGAGACCAACATATCCTGTACCAATTACACATAGTTTCATAACTGACTCCTTAAAAATAGTCTCTATCCATTTTCGATATATGTTTTTCAGCTTTTTAATCGGATAGAGACCACAAGCTGAAAATATGTCAATTCGAGAGCAAATAGTCTGTGTCCTGAATCATCGGATTTCCAGATTGACCGATATCAAATTCAGGGCTCCATAAAAAAGAGTTGTCGTCCAGGTGATTTGCGAAGAGCCTCTAACCATAAGTGTATGTATTTATTATAGTATCTCGTTTGAAACTTTCATAAATTCCTTCGAGAAGCAAAATCTACAAGGCTCGCTTAAAAGTAGTCCCATAGGACTTCAACCGCAGAAAAGGCTTATCTGAAAAAACCTTATTGTCAACAAGGTAAATCTCATTGTGAAGAATTTCTCACAAAATAGCATCAAATATATTCAACTCCCCTTAATTGCAACGTATATTTATTAAGTTTTTTGAATGAAAAGTTATTTTTTTAATTAACGTCCACTATAAAATATCTATTTATTTTGTTGTTTTATAGACAATGATTTCAATATGTTAAGGAAAACAGAAATAAATTCTTGACTGTAAAGATTAATGGGCGAATATCACAATCCGGTTTTTACCGGGATTACATAATGATCATAGTACTTTAGGTACTAAGCTTTTGAAAACAGGAAGGTTTAAAAATGACTCAAACAGCTGAACGCTTTAATATAGAGACTCCAGATAACACTACCCGAATACTTAATGCATCCATTGGATGGCCCATCGTAAAGGAAAAATTTGATGAGACTTTCCGTGAGATCGCAAAAAATGTCAGTATTAAGGGATTTCGTAGAGGTAAAGTTCCTCGCAGTATACTTGAAAAAATGTTTCGTAAACATGTTGAACGGGATATAGTTCAGGAACTGATTCGTACAGATATCGTTGAAATTCTTCAGAAAAACTCAACAATTCGCCCTGTCGGTGACATAAATGAATGGAAGCTTGAATATGATGAAGTCCAGAACGATACTGATTTTCCTTACAAGGCTACCTTTGAAGTTATTCCTGATGTAACTATTGAAAATTACAAAGGTATTGATGCTAAAAAATACACAGTAAAAGTAAAAGATTCTGATGTAGAAAAAGAACTTGAGCACCTTCGTGAACACATGAAAAAATCCCTTCCTGTTGAAGAAGGTACAATCGAAGCTGGCCATATTCTTTCCCTCAGCATTATGGGTAAAATTGATTCCGAAGCAGAATCTTTTGAAAATCAGAAAATTGCTGTTCCTGAAAATATGGACTCAGCAATTACTATTCCGCAATTGGTAGCCTTTAAATTCCTGGGTAAAAATATTTCCGATATTCAGGATGAAGAAGAAGTCGAAATCAACTTCCCGGAATCACACGAAAAATATGCTGGTAAAACAGGTAACTTCTTCGTTGAATTTACGGGAGTGCGTAGAATTGAAGCTCCCGAACTGAACGACGATTTTGCAAAAGAAACCCAAAGAGCTGAAACGCTGGAAGAACTTAAATCCATACTCCGAAGTGATCTTGATAAACGAAATGAAGAGCAATCTAAAAATCTTCTTGAAAAAGAAATTCTTGGAGAAATTCTAAAAGTGAACAGTTTTGACCTCGGAGACAACCTGATCGGTAAACAAGCTGAAATGAAAGTGCAGCAGACTCTCATGGGGCTGGGTTTCAATACAGATGGTCTTATGGGCGATGTTCGTGACAATCTCATTTCCAGTTACAAAAAGAGAGCTGAAGTTGAACTCCGCGAAAATCTCGTTCTTGAATCCATTTCACGCACAGAATCCATTGAAGTAAGCGACGAAGAGATTGAGAGCAAAATCAATGAAATCGCAGAAGAAGAAGGAAAAAGTGCTGAACGCATAAAAGCTGATTATCTGAAAGAAAATCGGCTTGATACTTTGAGATATTACCTTAAAATAAGCAAAACCCTTGACTTCCTGAAATCTGAATCCAAGATAACAGAAGTGGAAGTTGAAGAATTCCCTGCAGAAGAACCTCAAACGGAGAATGAAGCAGGGGAGCAAAACTCCTGAAAGGTAAATAATGACCATTATTCCAACCGTAATTGAACAGACTCACCGAGGTGAGCGTGGGTGGGACATTTATTCCCGTCTACTCAAAGACCGAATCATTTTCCTGGGTACACCCATTGATGATGACATCTCCAATTTGATAATTGCCCAGATTCTTTATCTCGAATCAGAGGATCCGGATAAAGATATTATGCTCTATATTAATTCTCCTGGTGGAATTGTCACTTCTGGTCTTGCCATTTACGATACAATTCAGCATGTTAACTCAAAAGTTAATACTATTTGTATAGGTCAGGCTGCTTCAATGGGAGCTATTCTTCTCGCTGCAGGATCTCATGGTAAACGTTATGCGCTTCCTAATTCCCGTGTTATGATTCACCAGCCTCTCGGCGGTTTTTCTGGACAGGCAAGTGATATTGAACGTCATGCTAAAGAAATCCTCAAAATGAAGGAAAAATTGAATTCCATCCTGGCTCTTCACACAGGGCAAAGTATTGAAAAGATTTCCAGAGATACGGATAGGGATTATTTCCTCAGTTCTGAGGAAGCTCTTGAATATGGACTCATTGATGAAATCCTTTACTCAAAAAAGGATTCTGAAACTGAAGAAAAAGGCAAATAAGTGGATACGACCACAAAAAACAATGCTGATGAAAATGTCTTCTGCTCATTCTGCGGAAAAACCGTAAATGATGTTAAGCGTCTCATTGCGGGTCCCGCAGTTTATATCTGTGAAGAATGTGTCCATCTCTGTACGGAGATAATTGAAGATGATCTCCTACCTGTAGAAGACGAGTCAACCGTTAAAAAAAGTTCGCTTCCTACCCCAAAAGAAATCAGGACTATTCTGGATGAATACGTTATTGGTCAAGAGCGAGCCAAAAAAATACTCTCTGTTGCCGTCTACAATCATTACAAACGTCTTGAGAGTAACTATAAAGAACAAACAGATCCGAAGGATGAAGAAGAAGTTGTACTTCTCAAATCCAATGTTCTTCTTTTGGGACCCACAGGTTCCGGTAAAACACTTCTTGCTCAAACGCTGGCAAAAATTCTTGATGTTCCTTTTGCAATTGCAGATGCAACAAATCTAACAGAAGCCGGGTATGTTGGTGAGGATGTTGAAAATATTATTCTAAGTCTTCTTCAAAATGCAGATAATGACGTTGAAAAAGCCCAAAAAGGTATTGTTTATATTGATGAAATAGACAAACTTGCTCGACGCAGTGAGAATCCTTCCATCACTCGTGATGTCGCGGGAGAAGGTGTTCAACAAGCTTTACTTAAAATTCTTGAAGGTACAATCGCTGCTGTTCCACCAAAGGGTGGCAGAAAACATCCACAGCAGGAATTTATTCCTGTGGATACGAAAAATATCCTGTTCATCTGTGGTGGAGCTTTCAGTGGAATTGAAGAAATTATTGAAAAGAGGGTTGGATCCAAAACAATTGGTTTTGGAGCGCGTATCATTAAAAAAGAAAAAAAGGATACATGGCAGTATCTTAAAGAGATCCAACCAGAAGATCTATTACGTTATGGTCTTATTCCTGAATTTGTAGGTCGTATTCCCGTCATTGCGCCTCTCCATAACCTCGATAATGAAACGCTTGTAACTATCCTTACGGAACCACGCAACGCACTTTCACGACAGTATGAGTGGCTCATGGAACTTGATGGAGTAGCACTTGAGTTTACAAAAGATGCGCTCCAGGAAATTGCCAATCAAGCAATTAATCTAGGTAGTGGAGCGCGTGGTTTGAGATCTATTATGGAAAACATAATGACAGATGTAATGTTTGATATTCCCTCCAGGACAGATATTGAAAAAGTAATTATAGATCAGGATGTTGTTAAGTGTTCAAAATCACCTGAATTAGTCTTGAAATACAAATCCATTGATTCCAGTAACGACAAATAAATCATCTCATATAATTCGTTCGTGTCTTAAAATTCAATTTTTTCAGGACATGAACTAACTAATTATATTCTTAACGAAATTTATTATAATCCTACTTTTTTGTTTTAAAGCGGTCTGAAAATTTCTCTATAAAAACTTTTGTTGTATAATTCGACCTGTATTTCGCCCCGAAGCGAATTACAGGACACAAACGAATTAACTACTTTGTATAATCTGAGATACCTTTATGAAAACACTCCTTAAAGAACCTGTACCGGAAATAGTCCCTTTATTACCTCTGCGAAACAAAACTATTTTTCCTCTTATGGCTTTGCCACTTTATATAGGTCGGAGGAAATCAATTTCAGCAGCAGAGATTTCACAAAAAGAGGGTGGTTTTATTATTTTATCCACTCAACTTGATGATACTGTGGAAAATCCAGGCCTTAGAGATATTTATCCATGTGGTGTCCTTTGTAATATTCTGCAGCTTTTCAGGTTAAAAAACGGGACTTGCAAATCTCTTGTATCTGGCATGGAGCGCGTGAGGATTCTTGAAACGGTTACGGAAGAACCATGTATAAAAGTCAGATACGAGTTATTGAATGCTACAAGTCCTGAAATTTCCGATGATGAATTAAATAATTTTCGAAATCTTTTTGAACGATATGTAATTTTTTCTGGAAATCTACCACAGGAAATGATCGCTACCTTTCAGCAAATCAAAGATGTTTCTCAGTTAATTGATCTTGCTGCTGGAACTATTTCAGGCAAAATATCAGTTAAAGCAAACCTTCAATTAATTGAAGAAACAGATACTCTTAAACGATTCAATTCAGTAAAAAATCTCCTGGAAGAAGAACTTCGCATTATGGAAGATGAGAGGAATCTTCGTAACAAATCAAGAAATTATAAACCTCCCAAAACTATTGATATCCCCATAAAAAACGCCGAAACCCACTTTCATACTGATAACAATTCTGAAGATGATTTTTCGTCTGAAAATAAAGAACTTGAGGAAAAGATACTTTCTTTAAATCTATCTGAAGAAGCCAGAGATAAAACCCTCAGAGAACTGAAACGCCTAAAACAGATGGCTCCCATGTCAGCCGAGGCAACTGTCGCCAGATCCTATATCGACTGGATTATTTCAATTCCCTGGGGAGAATATTCCCCTGACGTTTTTAAGATAGATACAGCTGAAGAAATACTGGATTCCGGTCATTATGGGATGAAAAAACCTAAACAAAGAATTCTTGAACATCTTGCCGTAGCCTCCCTCACTCACTCTAATTCCGGCCAGATTCTGTGTCTCGCTGGACCACCGGGAGTAGGTAAAACTTCACTCGCAACAGCCCTTGCAAATGCCTGTAACCGCTCTTTTGTGCGAATCAGCCTCGGCGGTGTTAAAGATGAGTCAGAAATCAGAGGACATCGTAGAACTTACGTCGGCTCAATGCCAGGAAAAATTATACAGGCCATGCGAAGAGCGAAAACCTGCAATCCAGTAATTCTTCTGGATGAAATAGATAAAATGTCTTCGGATATTAAAGGAGATCCTGCTTCTGCCATGCTTGAAGTACTGGATCCGGAACAAAATCACACTTTTGTGGATCATTATCTCGATATAGATTATGACCTTTCATCTGTCATGTTCATTGCCACTGCTAACTCTCTGGATACCATCCCCTGGGCCTTGAGAGATCGAATGGAAATAATTGAACTGGACGCCTATACCGAGTGGGACAAACTTGCTATTTCTGAAAAACATCTGATTCCCCGGCAAATTACTAAACATGGACTGGATACCTATCAAATAAGTTTTTTAGAGCCTGCTTTAAAAACAATTATTCACCATTATACCAGGGAAGCTGGTGTACGTTCACTTGAACGACAAATAAGCGCTTGTTTACGAAAAATTGCCCTTGAAATCGTCTCCGGTAAAAACCCAGGAACAAATATCAGGATCTCTTCACAGATAATTGAAAAATGGCTTGGTCCTCACAAGTATTCTTTTGGCAGGGGAGAAGTTGATAATCCAATCGGTGTCGTAAACGGTCTTGCTGTAACGTCCTCCGGAGGAGACCTTCTTTCTGCTGAAGCAGCGGTTATTCCTGGGAAAGGTCGCGTTGTTCTCACAGGCAAACTTGGCGAAGTAATGCAGGAAAGTGCGCAAACGGGAATATCATGGATTCGCTCCCAGATGGAAAAATTACAATTGAATATTGAATTTTTTGATTCAATTGATATACATATTCACTTTCCTGAAGGTGCTATTCCAAAGGATGGGCCTTCAGCGGGAATCACAATTGTTACTGCGGTATTAAGCAGCCTGTTGAAAATACCTGTTTTCTCTGATACTGCAATGACAGGAGAAGTTACTCTTCGAGGCCGTGTCCTAAAAATTGGTGGCCTCAAAGAAAAAATAATTGCCGCTCACAGGAGCGGTATGAAACGGGTCATTATACCGGAAGAAAATTTTTCGGATTTGACTGATGTTCCTGGCAGAATACTAAGGGCTATGGAAATTATCCGGGTATCTCATGTTACCGGAGTTTTAAATAAAGCCCTCGACTGGCAAGGAAATTCACCATTCGGCAGTTAATAAAATGAGAGAATTTTTGTGTCCCGGAAACATTGACAGGGACGCTTTTTTTATTGTCAAAAAACTTCAAAATGCCGGTTTCAGTGCATTTATTGTTGGTGGTAGTGTAAGGGATCTTCTGATAAATAGAACTCCCAAGGATTTCGACATTGCAACAAATGCTACACCACGAGAAATTCGCAGAATTTTCCGCAATTCTAGAGTTATTGGTCGACGCTTTAAACTGGTCCATGTTTTTTTCAATAATAACAAAATCATAGAAACATCAACATTTCGTTCTAATCCACAACAAATTGATTCTGATGATCTTTTGATCACTTCTGATAATAATTTTGGAACTGCTCAGGAAGATGCTCTTCGACGCGATTTCACTGTAAATGGGCTTTTTTATGATCCTGTTTCAGATAAGATTATCGATTACGTTGACGGTCTTAAAGATATTGATTTAAGATCCATTCGAACTATTGGAAACCCTGACATTAGATTTCAGGAAGATCCAGTTCGAATTATAAGAGCAATAAGATTTGCAGGAAAATTGGATTTCAGGATTGAAGATGAAACCTGGTATAACATGGTTCATCATAGGGAAAAAATTCTTGAATCTTCTCCCAGAAGAGTATTGGACGAAATATGGAAAACAATCCTTAGTGGATATGCAACTGATATTTTTCCTCTTTTTATACAAAGCGGCATGATGAAAGTCGTACTTCCCGAAATTGATGAATGGATGGCAACTGAACCAGGATATTCCATAATGAAGGAGACTTTCGGACTTATTGATACTGCAATCAACCATCCACTTCTCCAACCTGGAATTTCAGCTCTTCTTATCTTTCAGGGTACTTATCAGGAATTATTCGAAGAAAGATATTTTAAAGGCAATATAGTTACTTCTGTTTTTCGAAATAATCTCAACACTATGCTTGAAAAATATGGCTTTTCCAGAAAAATCCGTGATGAGATCCATCAGATTCTTCAGATTTTTGCTCAAATTGGCCATCCAGGCCTTGAACGAAAAATATTACCTCGAACCAGGGGTCGCCAACTTTTTCCACAGGCAGAGTTTTTCTGGAACTTGGTATGGAAATCAAGAGGTTTTTCCATTCAAATTTTGGATAATAAACTGGATGTAAAAAATTCCGGAAAAGTTTCCTCCAGGAGAAGACATGCAAAAAAAAATGACCGCCGCTGAACCGTTTGAATTGAACAGAGGCTCCGTAGAGTATTATCAAAATCCTACAATGTATGATTTTGATTTTAAAAAGTATGCTCCAGATAAGAAATTCTATTCAAATATGGCTCTTTCTCTTGGGGGGCCTATTCTTGAAATAGGATGCGGTAGTGGTCGACTCATGCTTGACTGGATTAAGAAAGGTATTCAGGTAAAGGGTATCGACCTCAGTGAAGACATGCTGAAAACCGCTGAAAAAAAGTTGATAAGGGCGGGCAAAAAATATGCTAATTTATGGTCTCTTGAACAAGGAGATATGATTTCCTGGAGCGATGGAAATAAATACAATCTGATTGTCAGTGCTTTCAATACAATGATGCACATTTATACATTTGAAGATATGGATCTTTTTTTAGACAACATTAAAAGAAATTTGGGGACAGAGGGAACTTTTATTTTTGATATACTTAATCCCGACTTCAGATGGTTTTTAAGAGATCCCGAAAAAAGGTGGTCTAGAACCAGATTCAAACATCCCCTTCATGGGTGCTGGTATTATTATACTACGAACCATTATTATGATGCTGAAGAGCAGATTTCATACGTTTATATTTACCATGAACCAGTAAATGAAGGTGATGGTCCCGACTATACGATGCGATTAGCCCATAGATTTTATTACCCACAGGAAATGTCGTACATTCTTAAGCGGCACGGATTTATACTGGATTCTGTCCTTGGCGGTTTTGACGGAAGTGCTCTTGATATGTTTTCTACCTCTCAGGTTTATATTTGCTCTCTTTAGTCACTTTTCTCTATTCTACTGCACATTTTTATCCGGGATATGGACCACTCTTTATAAAACACCAAGAACTTCTCTACAAAAATGTCGAAGAGCTTCACACGCCCAGTTTTGTTTTGATGTCATACCAACCACTGTTTTTGCGCTTTCTCTTACTCTTGATGATGAATCGGAAGGGCAATATGAATATTTTGCTACTTTGAGCATGGGGATATCATTTACCCAATCTCCAGCTGCAAATAGCATTTCAGGATCTATTCCAGCATCCCTTGCTATCTCAATCATGGCAGTACCTTTACTCGTGCCAGGTTTTTTTATACTTATACCAGTAAGGGAATTATCAAAGTCTTCTCCTCTGTAAAACTCAACTTGATTTTCGGTGTAATCTTCAAGTGTTTTAATAAACGCTCCATGCTTTCCTGATGGGAGTAAAAAGCGAAGGCCTGTTATATCCTGTGTAAAATCAACTTCCCGCCAACTGATCAAATCCGAAATATTCGGCGAAGTGATTCTTGCCAGATGCGTAAGCAAAGCTGGACCTCTACCGACTGTTTCAAGGGAATCCGATTTTAAAACAATTCCTGGAGGTTCAAATTCCATCATTATTTCTGATAATTTGTCACAACTCATCGTTTTAACATCTTGCTTTACAAATTTATTTCCCATCCAGCGGTAAAGGCTCCCTCCATCACCTCCGGCACAAAGTACATTTTTTGAAATATCCATTTCCTCCGCCTGAAGAACCATTCCCGAAGGTAACCTGCCTGTTATCAGGGTTACAATATGTCCCATGCTTTTAACTAGTTGAATTAACTCTATCAATTCACGATCTACGGATTCATTGCCGATTACAACGGTTCCATCCACATCAAATGCAACGATAAATTTATCAACCGCCATATCTCCACCTTCCCCCGAAAACCGGGTTTGACTCAATTCGATATTTGTTAGAAATTGAATCCAAAGTGGCAGTTGTGCCAGAAACCAGGTTTTTTGTCTATATCGTTTTCGGCCCAGAATTATGGATATTACAGCAAAGCGCAAGATAGTAGATCCATAACTTTTACCAGTAAATTGAAGTTGATGTCATTTTCTTTCGTTCTTTTATTGTCTCTTCAATAACTCTCTGGCAGAGCAAAGATCCTCTTTCGAGTACTTTTTCATCAATTCCCGCCTTTCTGATCATATTCCCCCATATCCGATCATATAGTAACACAACCCAGCTTCTTTCTATAAATAACAAAACGTCTGTCATTTCTCCAAACTCAATACCATTTTCAATTCCCCCGAATAAGTACATCGAAAGCTCTGTTGACATGTTTTCAATATTACGTCTTGCGGTCCATATTCTTGTTCTTTCCCATTCAAGAAGGCGTTTAAGATTCCAGGACGTTGAAAAATCAATATCGCTCATATCTGGTATATCCCGGAAATCAAAACAGATATCCTGATGCCTTGAAGAAAATGTCCTGCACTGTGTCTTATTATTTTTTAAATGTTTTTTTACTTTAAGAATCATTGTCTGATCCCTCCTTTTTTGTAATTTGTTATCCGTAGTTTTTTAATGCGGTTGCAAAAAAAAATCTTTTTTCTTGAAAAACCCACTGTTTCCTTTAGAAAGCATACCTGATGCACTTTTACTCCCTGTCTCTGGACAGAAAAGGGAGGATTGTTTTTGACTCGTTTATTATCTCCCTGCGGAAATCGGGAAACTCTTATGGCAGCAATAAAAGCTGGTGCCGATGCAGTCTATTTTGGTGTAAGCGGAATGAACATGCGTGCTTCAGCCCGAAATTTCGAGCTTTCTGAACTTGATCTGATTTCCAGGATTTGTTCAGAATATTCTGTTATTCCCTTTCTGACACTGAACACAATAGTCTTTCCCGGTGAAGAGATCCGGATTAAACGCATACTGGAGACAGCAGTTTCCTCTGGAATCCATAACATCATCGCATGGGATCTTTCAGTTGTTAAAATGATTCGAGATTTTGATCTTTCCTTAACAGTTTCCACTCAGGCAGGATGCACTAATCTGGAAAGTGCACTTATGTGGGAGGCCCTGGGAGCCAAAACAATTGTTTTTGCAAGAGAGTTAAGTCTTGAAAATATCACAACCATAAAAAATGGTCTGATTGATCGAGGTAGTTCCCTTAATATTGAATGTTTTGCCCATGGTGCAATGTGCGTAGCCATAAGTGGAAGATGTTTTTTCTCTGAGCATTTATATGAAAAAAGCGGAAATCGTGGTGAATGCCTTCAGCCTTGTAGAAGAAAATATTTAGCTACGGATATGGAAACGGGCAATCAAATCGCTTTTGATCGTCACACAATTTTCAGCCCCAAGGATCTTTGTACGCTACCCATTGTTGATAGACTCATCTACGCAGGTATCGATATACTAAAAATAGAAGGCCGAAACCGAGACCCTTATTATGTCCACACTGTTACATCCTGCTATAGAAAAGCAATTGATGCTGTTAAAGTGGGAAATTTTACAACTGATATGAAGACTTCACTCATGTCGGAAATTGAAAAAGTTTACAGCAAAGGTTACCATACTGGGTTTTATCTGGGACTGCCCACTTCAGATGATTTTTCAACCATTGAAAACAATGCATCTAAATTTAAAAAGCTTTATGTCGGTCGTATAGAAAAATATTATTCTAGAATAAATGTATTTGATCTGAACGCTTTTTCTTTTGATGTCACCGTTGGTGATCATTTTATTATAACCGGGACAACAACCGGTTTTCTCGAAGGAACAATTGTTTCCATCGAAAATAACGAAAATCAGTCCATCAACATCGGTAAAAAAGGTGGACTTTATGGTATCAGGCCTTCCACAGATGTTAAAGTAAGAACAGGGGACAAATTCTTTGTTCTGAAAGAAGTAAAAAATGTCAATTTCAGATGATCTATATAACTCCCTGAATAATGAGCGCGTTTTTAATATAATCGCAGGACCCTGCGCTATTGAATCTGAGGAACAGATCAATAAGGAAGCATCTTTTCTGAACTCCATGGGCATCAAATTTCTTCGTGGTGGCACTTTTAAGGCTCGAACTGCTCCAGAAAGTTTCCAGGGGCTCGCAGCGGATGGTGTTAGAATGCTTTCAAGGGTTGGCAATTCATTCAATATGCATACCATCAGTGAAGCACAGGACACATCGCAACTTGAAATTCTGGTACAACATCTTGATATTATACAGGTTGGAGCCAGATCTATGCATAATTACGCTCTTTTGGAGGCCATTGGACGCACAGATAAGCCTGTAATACTCAAACGTGGATTCGGTTCGACTGTCACCGAGTGGATTAATGCAGCAAATTATATCCACAGACAGGGAAATTCCAGGATAATTATGTGTGAGCGCGGCATCAGGACTTTTTCAGATTCAAGTCGGTTTACCCTCGATCTGGCTGCCGTCATTCGAGTTAGAGAACTAACTCCCTGGCCTGTAATTGTTGATCCGTCTCATGCGGCAGGCATAAAAAATATGGTTATTCCTCTGGCTATGGCCTCCCGGGCTGCAGGAGCAGATGGACTGATGGTTGAAGTTCATCATGATCCGGAAAACGCCATGTCTGACGGAGCTCAGAGCCTTAATCACAATGACTTTAAAACTCTGATAGATCGTCTTAACCTCATCAACGACAATAGACAGATATACTGAACTTTTCAATGAAACTAATATCACAAAATAAATATCATCAGGAGCACAATACAGCTTTTTTTTCAGGTTCATATAACGGTACAAAAGATTGTATAAAAAACTCAGACTTTGTCATTTGTGATCATAATGTATATTTTCTCCACAAAGAACTAATCGATAATAAAGATTATTTTTTACTTAAAGGTGAGGAAGACAAAAATTTCAGTGTTGTTGAAATTTTATGCGAAGAAATGATGAAATCGTCCCTCAGCCGCAAATCAACCGTTGCCTGCATAGGTGGTGGAAGTGTCCTTGATACCGCCGGTCTTGCTTGCAGTATGTACCACCGTGGACTCAAAGCACTTTTTTTCCCAACCACTGTCTTAGCCGTTTGCGATGCATCTATCGGCGGAAAAAATGCTGTCAATCTTTCAAATCGTAAAAACATGGCGGGAAGTTGGTATTTCCCTGAAAAAATCATTTTCTATCCTGGATTTCTGAAGACTCTTCCGGCTATTCAACATATGGAAGGATTTATTGAAACCATAAAGCATGGTTTACTTGAAAACGAAGATCTTCTTAAAAATATAAATGCCTTTTTAAAACAAAATTACCCTGGAGAAAATGATCCGGTTACTATTAATGATAGTTATTTAAATATTCTGATTCAATCCGCACTTTATAAAATAAAAATAACCTCTGAAGATCCTTTTGAAAAAGGAAATAGACTGCGTTTAAATGCCGGTCATACTATTGGTCATGCTTTAGAAACTTCTGCTGGACTTTCTCACGGGAGAGCAGTGGCTATCGGACTAATAATTGAACACTCAATATTAAAGGAACTGACTGGAAAAGATATTTTTTTACCTTCCAACTTTTTTCCAGAATCTTTATTTAAAGATCTTGCTCTCCCAGATCCATACACAATACTGCAGCATGCAATTAGCGATAAAAAAAATTTAAACACCTGCCTACGGTTTTCTTCCCCATCGTATGTTTCCCCGGATCCAATCCTTGAAGCATCGGAGGATTTAGTTTTACGCAAAATAATGGAGTTTCAGAATGATCTGCCTCAGTGGCAACGAAAACACCCTTGAGAAACTGATTTGTCGTATAAAATCCAACAGTGATTATATAAACGAAGTTCGTCTAGATCTACTTGATAATATAACTGACAATTTACCTGAACAGTTAATTCCCTGGAAATCAAGATTGATAATAACCCA
Organism: Myxococcota bacterium; assembly: GCA_018821305.1. Lineage (GTDB taxonomy): Bacteria > Myxococcota_A > Polyangia > HGW-17 > HGW-17 > JAHJMN01. Next base: position 33,115 of record JAHJMN010000077.1, on the reverse strand, counting down.
TAGATCTAATGATTTTATTCAATCTCTTGCATTACTTGAAATCTTTTCAAAACTTGACTATTTCCTTATTGATATTGAACTTGAAAAATTTCTTTCCGAAACTGTGTTCATTGAAAACCACTTCTCTCCTCAGGAAATAATGATAAGTTATCACGGAAATATCTCAAATCTGAATTCCATTACGGACCTGCTGCTGAAATTTCGGGGATATCGTTTTAAATTTGCTGTAAATGCTCAATCCGTGCAGGAATACCAGAATCTATTAGCTTTATCCGGTCTATTTCCAGACAGTGTTCTTATTGCAACGGGAAAAAGCGGCCTATTTACAAGACTGAGGTATCGCGATTATAACAGTTATATGACCTATCTTTCAACTTCGAAAGAATCCAGTACGGATTCAGGTCAGATTGATCTTGCTTTGGCTCTTCAATCCAGAATTAACATTACAGGATTGAAGCCTGTCTTTCTTTTTGGTGGAAATCAGATTTCTAAAAGTCCCGGAATGAAAATATATAATAAGTTGTTCACAGACTCTGGACTTGAACTATGTTACATAAATCATGTTTGTAAGGAAGGTTTTAATCCTGTTGAATTTCTTGAATTCACGGGAAGTCCAGGGGCATCTGTAACAATGCCTCATAAGAAGGATTTCTTAAGATTCTGTCATGAATTAGATATTTCAGCGGAAAAAGCCGGAAGTGTAAATACTATTGTGAATATCAATAATGTTTTTATTGGATACAATACTGATTACCTTGCTTTTATTGATATTTTTTCTACTCTCAAATTCAATCAAGTTGTCATTGCAGGAGATGGCGCTACTTCTCACTGTGCCGTTTCAGCTCTGAACAACATTGGGGTAATCGACGATATTGTCATTGTATCAAGAAAAACAGATCTAAGTAAACTCTGTCTGGATACCAGTACTCTTTTTATAAATACGATTCCCGTTGGAGTAAATGTACCGGAACACCCTTTCAGTTTATTGCCCAAAGCAATGGATTCAATTCTTCTGGATCTCGATTACACCAATAATTTTACATCCAATAAATATTCTATATTTATATCGGGATTAGATTTCTGGAAAATACAAGGTAGTTTTCAGATGTCAATCATTTCTGGAAAACTGTTCAGACCTGAAGATCTGTAGATTTTTAAAATGATAAAAATATCCATTCCCTCTTCAAAATCCATATATCAAAGATTACTTATTCTTTCTTCCCTTGCTCAGACTCCTTCAACTATAAATAATCCTTCACGAGCAGGAGATTGTAAATTTCTTGAAAATTCGATGAAATTATGCGGAATTAAGATAATTCATACTGGTAATTCTATTTTAATAAAACCCGCACCTGTTCTTTTTCCGGATGTTCCAATAAACTGTGGTGATGGTGGAACAACAGTACGCTTTATGTCTTCGCTATCACTGCTTTCAGATAAACCACTGCATCTGGATGTTGAGGGTTCCATGAAAAAAAGACCTGTATCGGGTCTTCTAGAAAGTCTTGAAAAATTAGGTGTAAAGCATAATGGAAAATTTCCATTGACACTTGAGAGGCAGAGTTGCAGATCGGAAGCATTTGTTGATACCAGTTTGACCTCTCAATTTTTGTCTTCTTTAATATTGGTATGTCCTTCACGAAAAATTGATACAAAAATCACTTATAAATCTAATCCCGTAAGTAGTACTTACATATCCATGACAGAGCGGTGTTTAAATTATTACAACATTGGTTTCTCTCATAATGCGGATTCGTATTCTTTTTCACCAGTTATCTATGATGGAATTGAAACAACTGTTGAGCCTGATGCAAGCGCCGCCGCGTTATTTGAAGCTTTCCGACCCCACTTCAAAAAGGAATTTCAATTAACATCAGGAACCGATGAATTTGACTTTAGTAAAAGCATTCAGGGAGATAGTATTTTTTACAGCTTTCAAAAACAAATTAATGAACAGGTAAATTTTGAATTCGACATATCATCAACCCCTGATCTTATTGTTCCTTTGACTCTTACGGGGATACTTGGTTCAGATCCCATTAATATCAGAGGTATTACCCATACATATCATAAAGAAAGCCGAAGACCTGAAATATTAAAAAACGAATTGGCAAAAGTCGGATGTAAAATTGACATTTCTCAAAATGAAATGACTGTGTATCCTGGAATAAATAAAAACTCCGCTACTCTGGATCCTCATGCAGATCATCGCCTGGCCATGGCATTCGGCTTTCTATCTATTGTAAGTAAAGGAATTTCTGTTAAAAATAAAGACTGCACTGTTAAAAGTTTCCCTGATTTCTTTTCAGAATTGGAAAAACTTCGATGAAAAACATAATTTTAACTGGAATGCCCGGAACTGGAAAAACTACTGCTGGAAAGCATATATCTACTTCTTTAGGTTTCGATTTTTACGATACTGATGAAATCCTGCAAAATATCCACAATAGAAAGATTTCCGAATGGTTTAAAACTGATGAGGATGGCTTCAGGCAGGCTGAAGAAAAAATATTCGAGCGTCTTTCCAAAATGAATCATTCCGTGATAGCCACAGGGGGCGGAACTGTACTTGAGCCGTCTTCTCGTCTGATTATGCGCTCATCCATGACTGTGTGGCTCAAAACAGCACCAGGTGTACTTGTCGAACGAATGAGAACCGAAATGAGGCCTTTGTTTAACCCTCATGAAGACCTCGAGAATCAAATTTCGGATCTTTACGATTCCCGTCTACCTCTTTATGCAGATTCATCCCTTTTTTCTATTGATACCGGAATTCTTACGGTAGAAGAAGTATCTAATGTGGTTCAACAATTATGGAACACTCTTTTCAGTAACAACCTTCGGTGAATCTCACGGCCCTTCTGTGGGCGCCGTCATCGATGGAGTCCGTGGAAATTTAGAATTCGATATTAACGAATTGCGGGATCTCCTCAAGTCAAGACATCCCGGAGGAAAGCTTTCTTCTTCCCGTAGAGAGGAAGATGATCCTGTAGTCTTATCCGGTATTTATGAAAATAGAACTACCGGCGCTCCAATCTGTATTATCTTGAAAAATCGCGATATAAGACCGGCCGACTATGATCAATTTAAAAATATTATTCGTCCGGGACATGGAGAATGGGGTTGGTTTAATAAATTTGGAATAGTTGATCATCGTGGAGGAGGACGCATTTCTGGTCGAGAAACTGCTGGGAGAGTGATCGCAGGATATTTTGCTTTGAAACTTCTTTCTGGTCGTAATATTAATATAAAAACATGGGTTTCAAGCATCGGTCCCTACAAATTTCCAGTAAAAGATATCAGTTATGTTAAAAATAGCCCCTACCGGATTCCAGATCCTGAAATGGAATCAGATATTGAACAATACATACAATCCCTCGCTGGTGATTCAATAGGTGGTAAGGTTAGAGTCGTCATTGAAAATGTCCCAACAGGGCTCGGTGATCCGGTATTCGGAAAACTTGATGCTCTCTTAGCGGGTGGTCTCATGTCCATCGGTGGAGTAAAAGGGATTAGTATTGGTGCCGGGTTTGAAGTGCCAGAAATGCGCGGAAGTATTTACCTGAATGGAGAAGTTGAACATAACTATTCCGGAGGTATCACTGGAGGCATTACCAATGGGAGAACCATTGATGTAGAACTTGCAATAAAACCTGTTCCTTCTGTCAATGTTCCTGTTAACACAACAGATTTTGATAATAACTCTACATCCTACGTTACAATTGGAAGGCATGATATATGCCTCGCTCCAAAAATAAGTGAAGTTGCAAAATCTATGGCTGCAATAATAATTTATGATGCTCTCATGGTTCAAGAATCTATTGAAAATATATCATCCGAAATAGATACATTCAGGCTACGTATTAACGAACTTGATCAGGCTCTAATTGAGATACTATCTGCTAGAAGAAACATTTCCAGAAAAATTGGACTCCTGAAAAAGGAAAATGATTTTCCCATTGAGGATCTATCCCGGGAAGAGAACCTCTGGAAAATGTGGAGAGATCTTGGAAAAACTCATCAACTTGACATGACTTTTCTTCAAGACATTTTTAAAATAATTATTTCTTCCAGTAAGAAGGAACAAAACTAATATCTAATAATACAAACAACACATCAAATGAGCATCATTATTACAAAAATGGTTGTAGAGAGATGGTTCCCTTGTTTTGGAGCGCTTGCTTCTCAATCTCCCTGATTTTTGATTCTCTTTACTTTTTTATCTTTTACTCGGGTCGTGTACTTCGCTTCACAAAGGCTTTAGAATTGAATTATTGGAGCTACTAATCTTCTTTACTCCACGTCCTTCAATGTAACCCCGATATCCCATAGGTTGAAGTTGAAATCTTGGAGCGGATAAATCATTCCATTCATAGCCCTGAATCTCAGGTTTATAGTCAGCCATAACGTCCCATACATCTTCAATCGCCCTCTCAAAATCCTCATCAGAAAACTCAGGTCCCTGAAAAACCATATAACTACTGGCATCAAGGTCCATTATTTCAAAACCATTTGGAAGTTCACCACTCCAATCAAATGGAACTTCAACGCCCTGAACATATTTTGATGTTCCCTCCACACGTAGAGTTCCTTCCAGCCAGAGTCCCATTGGTTCCATCAGTGCTTCTGGAATCGAAGAAAGTACATTCCAGACATCACAACCGGCCTCTTCACAATATGCAAAATAGTGTTCAGCTTTTGTCCCTCTTTTTAATATTATTTTTCTTAATGGTCGCTCAATTATCTGAATAAAAACAGGTGTAAGTCGTTTTTCCTTCATTTTTTTTGTTCCCTTCTGTCGGTTTGAATAATAATCCCGCATAAAATCTGGCATAAAACACTCTAAAGCAGGCCTGCTTTTCATGAATTCTGAAGGTGTCAATCCAAATTCACGGGAAAATGCCCTTGTAAATCCCTCATGGCTATCGAAGACAAACTCAAAAGCAACGTCAATGATTCGGATATTAGAATTAAGCAGCTTTTTGGAAGCTTCTGAAAGCCTTCGACGACGAAGATACTCAAATGGAGTTACCCCTGTAACTTCCGCAAACATGCGCTGAGCATAGTACATGGAATATCCCGTACCGGAGGTGAGCATTTTCAGGGTTATTTCATTATTTAGGTTATCCTCTATATATTGCTGCATATAAGATACAACCTTGAATTTATCCCAGCGAATCATATTCACCATCCCTTCAGAAACCAGATTAGGTCATATTTTCTAAACTATCTTGACTGTAATTGCGAAAAAGGAAATTCTTTGGAAGCCACTTGGATTTTGCATCGCGAATTGCTTGCCTGAAATTCAAGTTACATTGATATTGGATAATCCCATATCTTTTTACGTTGACAGCAGTTTCGATAACGACGATCGCTGCCGCATGGACACTTATCATCCCGATCAGTTGGAGGAGGAATCAGGCTTAACGAAATAAGCATCTGGACAGGATCTTCCGGCAATTCAACCCCCTCTATTTTCATTAGACCCACTTTAATCATTTCATTAAGACTTGTTGCAACATTAGCAATGGTTAAATATTTAGCCATGGAGTTTTCTGAATAAAAAGGAAGATATTCTTTAGATTCTAAAATAGATCTAACAATATGGTGATCACCAGTTTTGAGTAAAATTTCTAAAAATTCCATCGAAAGAAAACTCGGCTCTTTATCATAAGTGATGGAGAGAATCATTTTTAAAGTAAAAATATTTTCTGCTGCTAATAAAACAGTAATAAAATCATGAAATTCTTGAGGTGATACTTGTATAATTTTGTTTCTACTAATTTTCTTTATTATTTTTTCGATATTTTCGGGCAGTAAAAACTCTTTTTCTCTTGTTTGAGCATTCATAATATCCAGATTTTCTTTTCCAAATTCTTTTTCGAGAAAATCCATTTTTTCTTCAAGTTCTGTAGCACAATGAGAATTTTTAAATATAACCCCAACAAGGGGCGCTTCACAGAAATGACATGGGGATCCATTTTTTAAAACAGCTGGAAATGTCCTTTTTCCCTGATTATCACAAGAAAAACTAATTTTCTCAAAAGGAACAGTATTTACCATACCACAATGAATACATTCCGCTTTCACAAGGCAGGGACTTGAACTATCAATGTCTCCCATTGCTAAAGATTTCTTAAACCCCTGAGTTAATTCAAACTGTTCCGCTTTTTCAATTAAGAAATTTACTGCTTTTTTACCTGTAATTACTGCATTGTTTTCAATTAAACCCATGGGCATTTTTTTTGACTTCAGTTTATTAATAAATTTTTCATTTATACCAGTTTTTGCACAGTAGTTTATCAATTGAAGAGAATCCAGGGACGAACCAGCTGAATAAGCGTATTCTGTGAGTTTGCCATTAATGAGAAATGAAATCAAATCATTTCCTGATATGCCGGAATTGCCATCACTTAGAATATCAGCCACCTGACCTGCGAACAGTCCTGCACATTCTGCTGTTTTATTTGGCGCAATATCCATGTAATACTGAAAAAGCAATTCTTGAACAAAATTATTATTTTCATATTCATATTTTTTTATTAAGTTTATATACTTTCCTGACACATTTTTAGAAAAAGGAACAACTGCTTCACCAGATCCGGGGATAACTTTAATTATATCCGAATTTATCTCTAAAGCACGCTCCAAAACAACAGCCATCATAACATTTGCTGGATATTGTTGTTTTTCTTTAAGTTTTGCAGTCTTCAGTTCGACCACAGTATTTAAAAATGGGCCCATCAGAAACGAATCATCCTTTTCCGGTTCAATATGTGGATTATTGTGACTCATACTGAATATATGATGCAGGTATTCAGATTCTATAAAATTTCCCATATTAAGGAGAACTTCCATGGTTTTAAGGAAATAAACCGGATTTGTTCGAAACTGTTGAAAAAGAAGATTTGTATGATCAATTTTTTCGCCAATAAGCCAGGAAATATAGATATCTGTAGTCTTGATTTCATGAAGTAAGTTTAGGTCACTTACTTTTACCTTCTTTTTACTGAAATATCTCCATATTTCAATTAGTTCTCCATCAGTGGATCTGGTCTCTTTGATCACATCGGGAAACATTAACCACGTGCGCTTAAAATCGTAATCTCTGTGCTTTGCGTACTCTTTTAAAATTTTTAAGATCCCATTTGGATTTCGCTTCCATGCCGCTTTGAAATTCGCCTGAAAATGCTCATCCATCCATTCAAACACATAAATCCGAAAGGCTTCCTCCAACATATCTTCAGGTACAATTTCAAAAAGATATTCCATGTTTTGTCTCTTGGATAACAATTGTTCCAAAAGACTATAATTCCAGGGAATTTCCGGTTGTTCAAAGTCCGGGAAATATCTTCCCCAGACAAGCCAGTTAAATGCTCTTTTATAAATAAAAGAAGGTAATTCAACGATCATATTCACTTAACTCCATCCACTTTTCATAAGCATTGTTCAATTTCTCATCTATTTCGGTCATACGTGCAGTAAGTTCATGTATTTCTGAGGATCTTTTTATATAAAACTCCGGATCTTCAAGGGTTTTTATAATCTCATTTTTTTGTTCTTCCAGGTCGGAAATTAACCCGGGTAAAGCAGCATATTCCTGTTCCTCTTTGAAGGAGCGCTTGTTTTTTTCTCTGCTTTTCTTTTCAACAATTTTTTTCTCTGCTTTTTTTTCATCCTTTGGTACTGCAAGGCGTGAAACATCGTCATATCCGCCAGCAGTTTCAATGATATTTCCACTACCATCGAGATAAAAAACAGCAGCGGCAACATTATTTAGAAACTCACGATCATGGCTTACTAAAAGCACTGTTCCTTCAAAATTTACGCATAAATTTTCAAGATGCTCCAGAGTTTCAATATCCAGATCATTGGTGGGTTCATCAAAGACCAGAACATTTGCACTTTGAAGAAAAAGTTTTGCCAACACCAATCTGGCAAGTTCTCCACCGGAAAGTATATTTACCGGAGAATCTACCTGTTCCGGACGAAACATGAATTCTTTTAAATAACTGATAACATGTTTTAATTCTCCCCGTACACGTACCATATCCGGACCACCAGAAATATTTTCCCGCAGTGTTTTTTCAGGTTCAATTGTCGAGCGTAGTTGATCAAAGTAAACAATATCCAGATTAGTACCTGTTTTTACAATTCCAGTATCAGGGCTCAGATCTCCACAAAAAATTCTCAATAACGTCGTTTTTCCACTACCGTTTGCCCCGATTATTCCAATTTTTTCCCCTTTTGTGATTACTGTTGTAAAATTATTAATAATCTTTTTTTCACCCCGACTGAATGAAATATCTTTGCATTGAAAAGCGATTTTTCCAGCGGATGTAGACTGCTCAAAGGAAAATGCAGGATTCTGCCTTTGAAGACGCCTTTTTTTCCACTCTTCTCTCATATCTAATAGATTTCTGAGTCTGCCTTCATTTCTTGTTCTACGAGCACTGATGCCGCGGTGAAGCCACTGCTCTTCCCGCTTGATTTTTTTCTGAAATCGCTCCAGATGTGCCTTTTCACTTTCCATCATATTTTCACGGCGCTCTAGATATCGGTCCCAACTCATGTCCCAGGAAATTACACTTCCTCTATCAATTTCAAGTATTCGGGTTGCTGTTTTCCTCAAAAAAGCTCTGTCATGGGTCACAAAAAGGACTGCTCCAGCATATTTTTCAATAAACTCTTCAAGTTTAATAATTGATGGAATATCCAAATGGTTTGTTGGTTCATCCAAGAGTAGAAGAGATGTTCTGCGAACTAGAGATCGTGCTAAAATTACTTTCCTTTTATATCCACCACTGAGTTTTGAGGCATCCTGTCGATAATCTAAATCTAGTTTATCTGCCGTTTCTTTTATATAAGCATCTGTTTCCCAGAGATGCTTTTCATTCATTTTTATCTGAACATCACTGAAATAATGAACATCACCGGGCACTTTTTGACTTAAAAAATATTTTGAAAGAGTATCACTGTCAGGAAAAGCCGCAGCAATGTTCTCATAAACCGATCCCTGAAGCTCAGGAACCTCCTGATTAAGATATGATGCGGAAAATTCCGAGGAAGTCATTATTTCGCCGGAATCCGGTTTAATAATACCGGATATTATTTTAAGTAGAGTACTTTTACCACTACCGTTTTGACCCATAAGACCTATTCTATCTCCAGGAGAAATGGTAAACTCTACGTTTTCAAGAAGATTTGGGCCACCAAAGCCTACTGTAATATTTTTAAGAGTAACTAATGACATTAAAGTATCTCTTTGCCGGAATCAAAGCCGGTGAATAGTATTTCAGGACAGTAACTAACTAGTTCGTGTCCTGTAATTCAATTTTAAGAAAAATTGAGCATGTTTACGAAAACATACTATTCAGAACACTACAATAATTTCAAGGCCTTCGTTGTTACTGTCCTGAGCTAAAAATCGACGAAAACTTTGAAAACCTGTATTTCAGGACAGTAACTAACTAGTTATCCGTTGGTTTAGTAATCAGTCCCAATTTTTTTGAAAAAAGTGAATTTTTTTTTGTAAAATTCCGATATGAAAGTCAGGATCGTACTTTTTTAAGCAGAAAAGCCATATTTCGCCCAAGATCATTCATTGTTTTTATACCTTCATCATCTTCAGCTACTTCTCCTCTGGATTTTCCCATCGCCAGGTTCCAGTAACTTGAACCTGGAATAATTACCTGATTTGCCAGATAGAAATAATTAATTGCATCAAGGGCGGGGAGAGCTCCAGCTCTGCGAACGGCAACAACTCCTGCACCAACTTTGTATTTCAGAAGATTGTTGTTTGCTCGTGAAACTCTACCTCCTCGATCTATCAGACTTTTAACATTTGTTGTTACGTTAGCAAAATATACTGGAGAACCGATAATAATTCCGTCGGATTCCATCATTTTATTAACATAATCATTAAGTTTATCTTTACTAAAGACACATCTATTATCTTTATTTACGTAGCATCTGTCACATGCCCGACACCCAACCAGGTCAGATTCATAAAGATTAACAATTTCCGTTTCAATACCTTCTTTTTCTAAAACAGCACAGACTGTTTCAAGCAAATCCATTGTATTTCCATCTTTTCGAGGACTTCCACAAAAAGCAGTAACTTTCATTTTTCACCTATACTATTGATATACCAGTTTTTTTACGAAACTCAAAATAATCATCATCAGTTATAAAAGATACAAGAACTTCCTGCATCTGAGTTTTGGTCATTACCGGACTTTCCATATTTTCGATCATTCGAAAGGAAAGTGCAGCATCGTTTACCATACAATGGGCAACACGGATTGAAGATGCTTCCATACGATAAATATAGTTAAGAAAATTAGGTATTCTATCTGAAATCAATTGTTTTACGATTTTAACAAGGATTCCCTGAAGATTTTCATTAAGCATTTGATCCAGAGTATTGACTGTTTTATTTATAGCATTATCATCTCCACCAACTGCAATTTTCGGATCTGTGAATCTGACGGAGGCAAGGCACAATCCATATAACTCACTCAGGGAACCAAGTAATCGGAATACTATTCTTTGAGGATGTAAAAAGAAAAGTTCTCTTGCAACAAGGAAGGTAAGTTCTTTTTCGGAATAACCTGAAAGTACATCATGGCCCGCAATTACCACCGGGGTTAAATTACCATTATCATCTTTAACAACAAGAACCTTAATTTTCCCACTTTGTTCTGGCAAAGCAAAAAGTTTTACGGGAGTTGATAAAAGAATTTCCGAAATGTTATGAAATACTTTCACAAAAAGTGGAGCATCTGGACTGTATTCAACTGCCTGAGATGGATTAAGACCGGATTTTTTCCAGGATACTGAGAATATATCTGCCATGACTGTTGAAAAAAAGGTCATCAGTTTATTAATATTATTATCTTCGCCCTGATACCAGACTAAATCCTCCAATTCGTCCTGAGATGGTGCTTTTTTAAACCTTATATTTCCTTGAATTGAATATAATTTAAAATAATCATTTACAAACTTATTTTTAACACCAAGACCATTCAATACTGCTGCTGTACACCAACTTTTGTCATGATTCCCTGATTTCTGAAGCAGATTAAAAAGCATAATGAGGTTTTCAGTATCAAGAGGAGTTCGTTTTTTAATCTGCGTACAAAGGATAATGGCGTCATCAAGAAAAGTTTCCCCATGGGATTCGTATATTGCTGCCAATTCTTTTTTTATCTGGCTATCTCCGGGTGAAAGCTCCAACGCTTTTCGATAAGCTTCTACTGCGCCTCGTATATCATTCTTGTGAGATCTCAGGATATCTCCCAACTCAAACCATAAATTTGTCATAACTTCCCGGGATTCATTGGTGGATTTTTCCAGCCTGGATATCATACGACGAATATTTCTTTCGAGAAGGTACCAGTTTTCAGACTTTGATAACATTATTGAAATATTATGAAAGGCTCCCTGAAGATTGCAGTTTATATCTAGGGCTCTATTATAATAATCAACAGCATCAAGTTCATTGCCCAGTTCGTAGTCATACACTTGAGCTATAGTATAGTAATAACCTGACTTTTTTTCTTCATGCGTTTCAAGTTCTGTAAGGCGAATGAGCATTTCAACTAGTTTTTCCCAACGGGAATCTTCCTGATAAACGTCTATCAGAGTAAGGATAAGTGACATATCCCATGGTTTTTTCAGGTATTCTTCTTCAAGTTCTTTTATTTGTCCGCTGGTATCAATAGTATCCACTGTAATTCTCCGTAAGAAAATTATTCACCTGAAGTATCTATTTTTTTCGATTTATATGCAAGGGGCTTATAGATTTTGTTCCTGAAGAATGAGCCTGTTTTTCTCGACAATCAGGCTTATTATTTAGTTACTGTCCTGAAATACGGGAAATCAAATTTTTCGCCGATTTTTTACTCAGGACAGTAACCGCAAGGTGTTGAAAATATTAATAGTGGCCTGTTAGGATTTTTATTAAAATCCTTCGTGAAGCGAATTACAGGACACGAACTATTTAGTTAATGTCCTGTAATATGATCTTTTCAAGTTTTCACCAAAATCCGACACAGGACATTAAGAATGAAGACATTGAAATTATTGTAGTGTTCTGAATAGCATGTTTTCGTAAACATGCTCAATTTTGATAAAAATTGAATTTCAGGACACGAACTATTTAGTTTGTGTCTTTATTTCCGGCTTCGTTTTTTCTCTGGTTCTGGAGTCGCCTATTACAATTTTTCCAAGAGATTCTCCATCCACCATCAGTTCAAAATACTTTATTTTCCGGTCTTCGTTTACTAAAGGCTCCATTTTACTACAATTTATCTCCAACTTACCTTTATCATCTGTGAATCCAACGTTTTCCGGTCCAGTCTTTGTAAGTATATCAATACGTTTTTTCTTTGTAAAATCATCAGTTCCACAAACAATCTCTTTACTTGAGATTTCCCTGCGTACATTACCTACATGTTTGGTCACTGTTGATTCTTCTTGTATTTTAAGGAAACCGTATCCACCTATACCCAACCCTGGACCCAGAAAAACACCTGTTCCTATACCTGCCTGAATCCACGAACTTTTTCCTTCACTCTTAAAAGCGGCCATATAAAAAGACGGCAGAGCGAGGGCGGCAAGTATGGACCCAATCATCAAATAATAACGAGCAAGTGGATATTGTACTGTTTCAATTGTGCTCAGGGATTCAACTTTGTATTGAATCTGACGACAGTTTTTTATACTTTTAAGTCTAATGTGTATTTTTTCCCCTGATATTGCATAATCAAAACTGATAGATTCCCGAAAATTTTTAGACATTTCTATTTCATAATGAAGATGTCTTGCTGTAGGCACACTGAAACTGCGTCTCTGTAGACAGGATGTAGAAAAAAATGACACAATTATAAAAAAATAAATTATAAATCGCATGAAACCGAAGTAAAGACCGTCAGGGTTACCTGTAAGTTGTTATATTTTTATCAATTTCCATTTTCCCCGGTAAAATGTAACCGTCATTGCTAATGCAATCATAAGAATATACACGATTATGGGTCCCCATACACCCATTATTCCCAATTTTAAAACTCTGCCTAAAATTACACTAAGCGGAATTAAAACAACAAATTGAGAAACAAATTCGACGATCATTACAAAAAGCGTATTTCCTGCCCCAAAATGAGCCTGCATGAGTACAACGCCCATTGCTGCAAATGGCAACATAAAACCAATTATGCTCAGAGGACCTGATGCAACTTCTATGAGCCTACTTTCGCCTGGGTTGAAAAACCGTATAAGAAACTCCGGCCAGATTCCGACGATAAGGCCAAGAATAAGCATGACACTTCCCCATATCTTGACGCTGTTCCAACCATATTTTTCTGCTTTAAGAGTATCTTTCTCTCCAAGAGATCTACTGACAAGAGTTGCTGTAGCTGTTCCAAATGCAACACAAGTCATCAAGAAAGGCATCATAATTGTGATAATTATCTGATTAGAAGTCTGATTAATGGTCTTCATTTCTCCGGTGCCGATACCGCCAACAACCCAGTCGACAATTAAAAACCCTGCCATAAGAAGAAAAGTAGCGATTCCTGATGGAACAGACAGTTTTACAATAGACCAGATCACATCTTTTTTAATGCTTAAGAATTGGAAATATTTGTAAGTATCACGGTTCTCTTTTTTTAAAGCAAAATATATCATTACAGCAAGACCAATTACCGTAGCGATAACGCTGGCCGTGGCTGCTCCATGTACTCCCCAGTTAGGTGCCCCAAGTTTCCCATAAATAAAGGCGTAATTTAAGACTAAATTTGTAATATTCATAAGAATTGAAGCCCAAAAGTGAACGTAGGTTTTACCAAGGCCATCAAAAAAGGCCTTAAACGAAACTGTTGTCACCATTGTAAATATTCCCAGAAGCCTGATCCTTATAAATGGCGCTCCAACTCTCATAACTTCAGGATCATTTCCACTTATTATTTTCAATAATGTGGGTCCGAAAATTACGCCTAGAATTGTTGCAATTCCAGAAGTAAGAACTGCGACAGTTAGAGAACTTGCCAGAGCATTCCCTGCCCCGTATGGAGAATTCTCTCCATTTCTCCTTGCAACAATAGCCTGAGTTCCAACGGAAATAGCGCTGAGAAACCCACCAATAGCCCAAAGTATTTTAACAGTAAGGCCTACCGCACTTTGCCCTGGTACACTATCCGCAGCAGGAAGTCGACCAACCATGATCGAATCAGCCTGATTAACAAGAGCCTGAGCAAGCATTGCCCCAACAACGGGAGCTGCAATGATTATGATCTCTTTGGACATTGGCCAGTCAAAACTGAATATTGAATTCCACCTGGAGCGCAAATCAGTGGTTGTTTTCATAAATTATCCTGGATTTCCGGCAAATCCGAAATAGTTTGTACTTCGCTTCCGGTTTAAAAGTATCAAGAAACTTCAAGTGTCTGTTATTAATATCCACATCTAGACCTCTTTCGGAGTAATACAATTGAATTGAATTTTAAAAATATCATTCAATTTGACACTCACAATAATATGGTTTCGATCCTTTTATTCCGAAAGCGGTCGATTTCTAACACTATCATATTTAACCGAAACCGGTCTTTATACCGGAAATTATTGTGGGTAAAAATAATGCGGATCATTTCCGCAAGCTCTTATAGTTAAACCATTCCTTTTTATATGTAAAGAAAGGATTTATTATTTAAATTTAGCTTTATTTTTAAATTGAAACAGGTTTAACTGAGGATATGTGTTCAATAACTTCCGGTTCACCCAGAACAAGCATCAGATTTTCGCGTATTCGTAAAACAGCTTCATCAATTTCTGCTTTGGTAATCGTGAGGGCAGGAATTAAATTGATTATATTTTTTGCAGGACCGCCACGCTGAAGAAGAAGACGATTTCTCAGAGCAGTAAGTTGAAGTTTCTGGGCTTCCTCCGTAGCTGGTTCACCGTTGGGAAGAATCAATTCAATACCTATTCCAAGACCAATTCCATCAATATTTCCAATAATTGGAAACTCAGAGAGGTGTTTATGGAGCTCTTCCATAAAGTATTCACCATATTCAAGAGATCTGCGACAGAGTTGTTCCTCTTCAATAACTTCTATTGACGCAATACCTACAGCACAGCCAAGAGGCGCTCCAGCAAATGTACTACCAAGGGTTCCTGGCCTGATTCGCTCCATAATGTCTTTACTGGCCAAAATGGCGCTTAGAGGCCACATTCCACCGGCAATAGATTTTGAGAGAAGTATAATGTCAGGAACAGTTTCATAATATTCGCACGCAAACATACTACCAAGTCGGCCAAGTCCCATCTGAATCTCATCATCAATCAGGAGTAAGCCGTATTTATCACAGATTCGTCGAAGTTTCTTGAAGAACGTCTTGGGAGGAATAATATATCCCCTTGCACCCAGGGCAGGCTCAACAATAATTGCACCAATATCTTTGTTTTCTTCAAGAATATCATATACTCCATTTAGACATTCATAGTTGCAGGTTTCTTTCTTCAAACCTGCCGGGCATCGATAACAATAGGGGTAGGATGCACTATAATAATCTCGTGGAGAATGAAACAAGTGATGGAAAGTATCCGCATCGTACATGGACAAGGAACCCGTGGAGCGGCCATGAAATGAATTATGAAATGATATAACTTTCGATTTACCGGTATAAGCTCTGGTCAGAAGTTTTGCCCCTTCTACAGCTCTTGCGCCACCCAAATCAAAATGTACCTTAGTATTTGGAATTGGACTGATACTGGCAAGTTTTTCCGCAAATTCGATTTTTACGTCCGAAAGCGTAGCACTTGTATGTGTCAGCCGGTCAGCTTGAGCAAGGAGAGAGGCAACTATTTTAGGATGAGTGTGACCCTGATTCAGCGCACCGTAACCTGCTACCATATCAAGAAATTCATTTCCATCCGGATCATAAAGACGAGAGCCTTTTCCACGGACAAAAACCGGAGTATCGTCTTCAGGAAAATAAGAGTAGGAGTTATCCAGTCTGGCAAGATATTCACTTGCTGCTTCGAGATATTCTTGTCGTAAAGTCACTTTTATCCTCAAAACCCCGTGGGTCAAAGAGTAAACACAAAAAACCGGCGGTGCGGCAAGCAATATTTGATCCAAAAAAGAACCAACTTCCAGCGAACGGAAATTACATGGATTTCAGATAATCATCAACTTCTTTTTCAATTGTCCGGAAAAGGAACCTGTGCCATTTTTTCACACTGTCTATTTTTTTCACATATATTTTGAGTTTGTTTACAATTATATATATTTGAAATTGTTTTATTTTGATTATTTAAATAACAAGACTATTTGCCGTTTTCAAAGTATTTCGGAGCTTCAAGACCCCAAGTAGCAGGATTGAAAAAATCATCAGTCATATCTTCAAAGCCGTTAGCAAGTAACTTTCTTTGAAAATGAGGAACTATTCCCGTAGGTGTATGATATCCATGAATTTTACCATCCTGATCCCTGTGGGTCTGATTATAAATCCATATATCCTGAACGCGGTAATCACCTTTTTCATTTAAAGGAAGCACTTCACTTACATGTGTAACTTTCCTGCTTCCATCAGAGAGACGGGCACAGGAAACAACACAATGTATTGCACTTGCCACTTGAGAGCGTACAGCAACTAATGGTAGTTCGATTCCGCTGAAAAGAGCCAGCGACTCGAGACGGGAAAGAGTTTCTCTCGGAGTATTGGCGTGGGTAGTACACATACTTCCACCATGGCCGGTATTCATAGCCTGGAGAAGATCAAAAGCTTCACCACCACGAACTTCGCCGATAACGATCCTGTCGGGACGAAGACGAAGAGATGAATGGAGCAAATCCCTCATGGTAACGGCATTTCTACCTTTTTCATCAGCGGGTCTTGATTCCAGAGGAACGAGATGATCCTGACTTAATTGAAGTTCAGCACTGTCTTCAATGGTAATGATTCTTTCGTTATTGGGAACAAAACTGGAAACAACATTCAGCAAAGTGGTTTTACCAGAACCGGTTCCTCCACTGACAACAATATTTTCTTTTATTAAAACAAGAGCTTCCACAAGTCTTGCACATTCTTTTGTTATAGATCCGAAATTGACCATCTGCTCAATAGTAAGACCTCCGGGATAAAATTTACGGATTGAAACAATAGTACCGCAACGAGCGATGGGGGGTAAAACAATATGTATACGGGAACCATCGGGAAGACGGGCATCTAAACGAGGTCTCTCGTCGTTTACTGTTCGACCAACATATTGAGCAATATTTCTAGCTGCAGCTAAAAGACCATCATCCGTAAACTTAGCTTTTGTTTTATAAAGAGTGCCTTTCATTTCAACCCAGACACTCTCTGGTCCGTTTATAAGTATTTCCGAGATTCTATCATCTTCGAGATATTTCTGAACAGGGCTCAAAAATGCTTTCAGCGACTCACCATAGATATCAACTGTCATAACTACCTCAAATTACATTAAATTAATAAACAATATCAATATTTAAAAATATAACTTTTACTGTGAATAAAAATATCATCTGCTGGTAAAAGAAACAAGGGTTTTTGAATATTTATTTCATGCTAACAAAAGATAAAATCTCTGATCAGGCAGATTTTTCGGGCTTTTTAATTACGAAGGAGAGTAAAATACTAAAAATAAGGAGGCCACCAGCAATAAAGAAGGCTAATTTAAAAGAACCTGTTTTGTCTTTAATTATACCGGAAACCAGAGCCATAAGTGAACCTACACCCCATGATGTAAATACAAGGCCATAGTTGACGCCAAAGTTTTTGATGCCAAAGAAATCTTTTGTAATTGACGGGAAAACAGCCAGATTTGAACCATAACTTGCGCCAATAAGCATAGAGAAAATAACAAGAACCGCAAGACTGTTGATGAATGGGGTGGCAAACATCAATAAAGCCTGTAAAACTGCAAAAATCTGCAGGGTACGAATACGACCAAGTTTATCTGAAAAAGTTCCGGCAACAACTCGTCCACCGGCATTACCTACAGCTAAGAGTGCAACGAGTATAAACCCGGCTTCAGAAGCGGCTTGTGCTTTAACAACACCGGCAAGTTTTCCAATAACCATAAGACCTGCACCAGCGTTAATTGCATACATGATCCACAGGAAAAAAAACTGAGGTGTCTTAAACAGTTCCATGGGAGCAAAATCATTTGAGGAAGCAGCAGGTGCTGATCCCGCAGCGGGTTTTGGCGCAGCGACCGTGGGTGGATTAATAAGCAACTGAGCGAGGCCAACAACTATAACGAAAAATGCTCCACCCAGAATAAGCATGGTTTTCTGGAGTCCAACTGCACCAATCATGAATTTAACTGAAGGAGCAATATAAACGGAGGCAAGACCAAACCCTGCAACCACAAGACCTGCAATCATACCGGTTTTTGCCGGGGGAAACCATTTAATAGCTGGTGGGGTTGCACTTGCGTAACCAAAACCAATACCTGTTCCGGCAAGTAATCCGAAGAATACAATGAACATGGCAACGGAAGTAAAGAAACTGGCCATAATCATACCAATACCGACCAGAACGCCTCCGATGGAAGCCACAATACGAGGACCAAGTTTATCCTGAAGACGACCGGCAGGAACCATCATAAAAGCAAATGTGAGGCAAGCTATTGTGTATGGAAGAGCCTTTTCCGCTTCGCTCCATCCCCAACTTTGGGGGATAGCTTTAGAAATAACACTCCAGGCATAAAGTACGCCTAGAGCCAAATTGATACCAATACCGGCGGCAACAACAGTCCATCCGCGTTTAGATCCTATGACTGAATCACTCATTTTAACACTCCTTTATTGAAAATTGAGTCATACCAAATTTCTGGTTCAGACAGGGTGGATTATATATGTATCAATTTTAAAATTGTCAAAGTAAAATATTGAATTACATGTTGTCAGGTCCTTCGTTTCCATAACTGTTTGATCTCATGGTACAAGCTTTTCTGGTCAGTTTACAATATTATATTGTGATAAAAAAAACGTAAAAAATCGCTGTATCAATAGTGCACATCAATCACTTATTTGAATTAAGAGATTTTACCATTGAGATTCCATAAAATACTGCTAATCTCTCCCGGCCATGTATTTCAGCGAGCTTGACACAGTGGTCCAGGAAAAAATATTCACTAATATCTTTGAGATATTCAAGGATGAATATCACAATGTCGTACTTGGATTTTTTTCCAGTAATTATCCTGAAATGATCAATAATTCTATAGGCATGGAAAGATTTGAAGATATCTATGCCATGGTTTTTATTGACAGCATTGATTCCCTCACTGCACTTATAGCCAGACTCTTGCATATGAATGATGCTTTGCTTAAAAAAAATGACGACATGAGTATTGAAATCAATTTTAACATCAAGCGCATATCTGAAAAATTTGTGAAAACTTATTTTCCTATTCTCAGCCTTGAAATAAAAAAGCATATTTCGACATTTATCCAGCGTCAAGAAGAAGACCAACCCTGATTCTAACCTTATTTTAAAAAACACGAATTTTGATTTATCCACTCTTCGGTTTTATAGTCTTTCAGAAGTGGATTTTTCCTAATTTTCACAACAACTTATGTTATTGATAATATGGAACAATCTTCAATCAAGCAGACTTTCTGTATTATTCGGATTTGTCTGTCAGTGAAGGTGATAAATGACTCAGGCAACACAGCGAACCGGATCTCCTTCCGGATCCACAAGAGAAATCAACATCCGCCGTGAGATGTGGGGCATCGTTATACTTGGATTAAGTGTTCTACTTGCGGGAGCTCTTTTGTCTCTTATGGCTGGAGACGGAAAACTTATGGGACCCTTCGGTCAACTTCTTGCCCTTGGCCTTTATGCAGTTTTTGGAATGGGCAGTTGGCTTGTAATTGCTGCTCTTTTTTCTATTTCCTGGGGTATTTTCAGTCAGCGTTTTTCTATACGGGATGCTCGATTGTGGCTGGGATATTCCGGAGCAACAATTACCGGAACCATTATTTTGTTTCTTCTTTTTCCATCATACAGACTTCAGGGTCTTTCATCCGGTGGTAAAACAGGTGAATATTTAGGAACTCTCGGAATCAGTTTTTTTTCCAGAGTTGGAAGTTTTCTTATTTTTTCTATAATTATGGTACTTTTTCTGGTTTTAGCTACACAGGCATCTCCGATTACGGTAGCGCGAACACTCATTGGGGGTATTAAAAAGACTGGATTAATTCTGGCTGCAGTAAGTGTTTGGATTTACAAAAATATCTCCTCGCTCTTTACATGGGGACCTGAGGGCTATACTGAAGAGTCTTCTGAACAATTGCCTGTCACATCGGAGGAAAAAACCGTTGAGGTTACTATCACAAAAAAAGCTAATGAAACTGCGTCACCATCTGAATATATTGATAGCATTTCTGCTTTAAAAGAACCTGCAAAAATAAAGGCACGTCGCAAAAGTACTCCAAAGATAGCAGATACAGAAAATGACATTAATAATATAGAAAAAACTGTTCCTGTATCTATTGAAAACGATAAAATAGAAAAGAAATCAGTAACCAGCGAAGTTTCCAGGGATCCAGAGCCGGAAATTCTGGAAGGAATAATTACCGATGATCCCGTCGTGGCGGATGCGGGCGGAATAAGAATTCATGCTATTGTGAAGTCGGATCCGGTTCCGGAGTCTTCCCAGTCCCCTCGTCTTGCCGTAACTGACTATGGTGAGTTTATTCTTCCCGATATCGAAATGCTTCACTATGAACCACCTGTAAACGAACAGGAAGATCGACAGGCAATGATCGCTCTTGCGGAGCGTTTAGTTTCCAGCATGGTGGATTATAAAATAAAGGGCAGAGTTGAAGAAATTCATCCAGGACCTGTTGTAACAATGTATGAATTTGTTCCCGAAGCTGGGATCCGAGTATCAAAAATAGAAAGTCTTGATAAAGATCTGGCATTGTCGCTGGCAGCTACAAGAGTGAGAATTGTTGCGCCAATTCCAGGAAAATCCGCCGTAGGAATTGAAGTTCCAAATGAAATCCGGCAAACTGTCTATCTTAAAGAATTAATTACAAGCGATTTATTTACCAAATCAAAAAGTTATCTCACGATGGTCCTTGGAAAAGATATAAAAGGACGCCCTGTAGTATGTGATCTCGCAAAAGCACCTCACCTTCTTGTTGCTGGTTCTACAGGTTCAGGAAAAAGCGTCGGGATCAACACAATGATAATGAGTATTCTGTACAGAGCTACCCCCAAAGAGGTAAAATTCATTCTGATTGATCCTAAAATGGTTGAGCTTAGTATATATAACGATATTCCTCACTTGCTTTTACCAGTGGTAACTGATCCGGGAAAAGCATCTCTGGCATTACAATGGGCTGTCAGAGAAATGGAACGCAGATATGCACTCTTAGCGGAACTTCATGTCAGAAATCTTGCGGATTATAATACGAGGATTGAAAGTATTCGAGACCGTGGGATTGATGAGATCCCGGAACACCTGCCTTCCATTGTTATCGTAATTGATGAATTCGCAGATCTTATGATGGTAGCTGCAAAAGATGTGGAAATCGCCGTCGCTAGAATTGCTCAGAAAGCAAGAGCTGTTGGTATACACCTCATTGTAGCAACCCAGAGACCTTCCACGGATGTTATTACTGGACTTATTAAAAGTAACTTTCCCACGAGAATTGCATTCATGGTTTCTTCACGAATAGATTCCAAAGTTGTACTTGATAAACATGGTGCTGAAACTCTACTTGGGAATGGCGACATGCTTTATGCCGACCGTGGACTTGCTCCAGCTCGTGTTCATGGAAGTTATGTGAGCACTGCGGAAATTATGAGTGTTGTAGAACACCTCCGAAGTCAGGGAACACCTTCTTATGACTTGAGTATAGTTACGGACGATGATGCAGATATTGAAGATGTTACCGACGAACCTCTGGATTCAAAATGGGATTTGGCTGTTGATATTATAAGTAGAGACAGAATCGCTTCAATTTCTTATCTTCAGCGAAAATTAAAGATTGGTTACAACAGGGCTGCGAGAATCATAGAAAGAATGGAAATCGAAGGTATTGTCAGCCGTCCAAATCACCAGAATCAAAGAGAAGTTCTGGTATCTATTCCACCGGATTAACCAATTATTCAGTTTTCAAACTGCAGCGTAATCATTCAACATCAATGCATAATTACAAAAGAACGTAATATTCCACTTACTTTCCCGATTTCGATTTTTTTATCCCGAAACCGGTTAAGATCTATTTGTTGATTCCTTTCTTATTTTATTTTTTCTAAAGTACTAAAATTATTGCTTTTAAACATATTTTTAATTTTATTTTTAGTAGTATTTTAACTTAAGTATCAATTTTTTTGTTTTTACCGCTTGGAAAACCGCTTTGAGTCCATTAATATTGATTAGACCACTTTCTGTTTTATAAGGATCGAAATTACATTATTTTCAGTGTTAAATTCTATTTTTGAAATTCAACACAATCGTATAGTTACAGAAGTGGCCTAGACAGGTGAAAAATGGCTGGACCAAGAATCTCTATTGCATGGCGAATTATTATCGGCACTCTTTTCCTTATCCTCGTACTTCTTGGGGGTTTCGGCTTTATGAGCTCGAAACGACTGGAAAAGGTTTATCTAACAACTGGTTCTGAACAAAAAGAGCAGTATATTCAAAATCTTAAGTTTGCTGGAAAAGCACAACTTTTTACCCTCAGCAAACTTACATCAAAATTTCTCAAATCTTCGGAGTTTGCTGAATTATCTGACGCAATTCCTCCCGTTGGTCGAGAAGACTCAAAAATTGATGCAATTGCTGCGTTTGATAACCGCGGGAATCTTATTGGTTATTATGATTCAAGATACCCTCAGGCTGCTGTTAAAAGGGAAGATAAGACTTATCTGGTGGGCGATCGCTCTCTCGGAAAAAAAGAAGTAGTATTCACTGGTTTTCCATGGTCCGAATTTCTTGCCGCTAAGGGTACTGATTTAACAAAAATGAAAATTAAGGTTGAACGGCCCGACCCTGTTGGTCTTCCATCTGGGAAAGATGTCATTGTTGCTGGTGCTGATGGCATTATTAAAAAAAGTGGTAATGACACTCAAATCATGCTTTTTTCAAAACCAATAATTGAAGAAAATCAATATATTGGCACAATTTCCATGATTTATAATCTCAAATCACTCAATGAGTATGAGAAAAAACTGGCGGAATCGCTTAAAAAAGAACAAAAGGATACGCTTAATAAAATTATCATTTTCGGCGCGGTTCTTCTTTTACTCGGAGCATTTATTGCAGTTTTTCAGGGGCTCAGAATAACGAGACCTATAAAGGGTCTTGTAAACAGCTTTGCAACATTTGCTCAGGGAGATCTCGGTCACCGGGTCAACATTCGTACAAATGATGAGATTCAAATACTCGGAGAAGGATTTAACTTTATGGCGGACAATCTAGTTATTCTTCTCCAGGAAACAGAAAAAAAGGCTGTTATGGCAAAAGAGTTGGAAGTTGCCAGGACCATTCAGGAAACACTGGTTCCTGAAGATAAAGTTCACCGGTTTCCATTTATTGATCTCGTAGGACACTTTCAGAGTGCTTCGGAAACGGGAGGAGACTGGTGGTCTTATTATAAAATATCAAAAGATAGGCTTCTCGTTGTAATTGGAGATGTTACCGGCCATGGTGTTCCCGCAGCAATGATTACCGCTGCTGCCAAAAGTGCATTTGATACTGTATTAACTATTGAAAATAAAATTCCTGATCTTTCCGCTCTTATGGCTACTTTAAATAGTGTTATTGCCGCAAGTGGAAAGGGTAACTTTTTCATGACTTGTTTTGTTTCAATAATTGACCCTGAAAGTAACAAAATTACTTACGCCAATGCTGGACATAACTTTCCATATGTTTATCGCTCGGGAGAAGACAAATATATTCAATTGATGGCTCGTGGCAGTCGTTTGGGTGAGAATATGGATAATCCCAATTATGAAATTAAAGAACTTGAACTGAGTCCGGAAGATATAATCATCTGGTACACGGACGGTATTATCGAAGATGAAAATACTGAAGGTGCGGAATATGGTGAAAAACGTTTCAGGAGAGTTATCAAAGATAACAGTGGAAAAGCCCTCATTCAATTAAGAGATGCCGTTGTAGCTGACGCAGAAACTTACTATAATGGTATTCCACATCAGGATGATCATACACTTGTTTTCGGCCGTGTTAAAAACACACGAAAACCTGACGGAGTTTAAATATGAAAAACTCTATTTTAATAATTACTTTGTTATTTTCTTCTATCGCTCTGCCAGCCATTGCTCAGAATACTGGTGCTACCAGAGATGCAATAAACCAGCTAAAAAAAGGTGAACGTGCTTTGGATGCTGGTAATTCAAAAGAAGCCATTACGAGATTTATTAAGGCTACTGAGTTAGACGCGACTGTTGTTGCAGCCTGGGAAAAGCTTGCCTCAATCTATTATTCCGAAGGAAAGTTTGGAGATGTTATCAGTTCATGTGAAAATGGTTTGAAAGCAAATCCTGGTACCAGTGAATTACAGATGTGGCTTGGCCTTTCACAACAATTTACTGGCAAAGTAAAAGAGGGAACAGGAAATCTTGAAAAAGCAGTCCGCGGAAAATCCTCTCTAGCACTTGCTTATTTCGAACCAGCCCGCAAAATTGGACTTGGTGTTTACTACCGTAAGACATCAGAATGGCAAAAAGCCCTGAATGCGTTTTCCAATTTTCTGAAGTATCGCCCAAAAGAAATAAGCAAAGACGTTGATCACCTGGTTTATTTTCGCCTGGGTGAGCTTAATTTAAAAACTGGTAAATCAGAAGAAGCCCTTAAAAATTGTGACAAAGCGCTCAAAATTAACAATCGGTACCCTTCGGCTCAATGGTGTAAAGCTGAAGCGCTTAGAGGTCTCAAACGTTATACAGAAGCCTTACCTTATTTCCGCAGGGTTGCTCCAAATGGAGGCAAAAACCCTCGTATTTTCATAGGACTTGCTGTTTCACTCTTTTATTCTGGAAGCGCTACACAGGCTTTAAACTATGCAAGACGATACCTTGGTTTGCGACCTGCTGACTATGAAGGGCAGATTCTTGTGGGAGATCTTTATTATGCTATGGGTAAACGGCAGGACGCTGTTAGATCGTGGCAACGTGCCATGAAACTCAATCCCAATGAAATGAAAATATACATAAAAACTGGCATTGCATTTATTAAAATGAAACAGGTTTTCAAAGCCGTGGAAACTCTTGAGGTTGCTTATAAAAAATGGCCCAACAGTGAAGATATTATTATTCCACTTGCCCACGCTCTGGTGATGGAAAAGAAGGCTAAACAGGCTTGGAATATACTTGAAAAACTTAATAATCAGGCTATGTCTCCGCGTCTAAAAACTATTTATGGAATTGCTGCCGTTGAAACAAACCGGTTTGATGAAGCACGGAAGGTTCTTGCTGATGTTGTAAAAACCCGACCTGACAGTATTCAAGCCAGAGAATATGCAGTTAAAAACTTGATTAAAATTGGTTGGAGAGAAATTAACGCCGGGAAGCTTATAGAAACCTTCAATATACTTTCTGAAGCCCGCAAATTACAACCGACCAACATGGACATACTTCGCAATATGGCTCTCGTTGCCATGATGAAAAATGATATTACCGAAAGCGAAAAACTGATTGCCGAAGGGCTCAAAGCTCTTCCCGATGATTACCATTTCAACAGGCTGCTTGGTAGATTAAGACTTGATCAGGGAAAAATTGATGAGGCCGTAAAAATTCTTGTAGCCACGAGAGAAAAGGCGAGATCCCGCAGTAGTGATATTCAAGCTCGTATAGAAATGGATCTTGGTGTAGCATATATTTTAAAAGGTGACTTTGAAAAAGCTGTTGATGTTCTTAAAGAAAGTTATTCAAACTCACTTAACGAACCAGATCTTGCTGCCCAAATAGAAAAGAATCTTGTTCGTGCTATTTTAGCCAGGGCTAATATGCGACTTGGACTTGGCAAAGGAAAAGATGCCCTTACAGATCTCGAGAGTCTTGATGAATATAAAGCAAAACTCACTAAAACCGAGCAGAGGCAAAAGGATTTCCTTATTGCTCTGGCATATGTTGATCTTGGAAATTATAAAGATGGAACACGTTATATGAATAAAGTTCAGGCTGGAGGAAGTATTGCAGACCTGTTCAAAGCTCCCTGGGATAAATTTGGACAGGATCTGATAAATGCATACCTTGCTTATCGTCAGGGACGTTATGACACTGCTAAAGTAAATTTCTACAAAACATGGAAAAATGCACCTCAAGATATTCGTATTCAGATTGGTAATTTTATCCGTTCCTGTGATGAGATCGCTGCATCAACCATGCTCCGAAGCGGAAAAGCTTCAAAGGCTCTAGAATATTTTAAAAACATTCCGGATCAGGGTATGTCTCCCGCTTCCAGACTCAATAAAGCACTTGCTCTTTATCAATCCGGGCAGGTAGATGCTGCACTCATAATTTGGAAAGCTCTTGGGACTCCCATGGCCGCATGTAACCTTGCCGCTCATTATCATAATACAAATAATAGTGCAGAGTCTTTCAAGTACTATAAAATATGCACTGCCGCAGGTCTGGGTGGTGAATCTGCAAAGACTCTTATGAACATTAAAAGTAAAATCTTTGGATATAAATAAGGCTGCAAGACATGAAAAACATATTGATTTCAACTATTATTCTTCTTCTTATACCTTCATTGGCTCATGGCCAGACAAAGGTCACAAAACTTCGGTTTGGCATCTACGCTCCTAATACAGCTTTCGGTTCCAACTCTGAAAGATGGAGCTATATTCAAAAAATTGCTTCCTACGTTCAGGGTGTCACAAAGATACCAAGCACTGGCTCAGCATATGCACAGGCTGGTCAATTTTCTGGAGCCGCTGGTGGTCTTGACTTTGCTCTGGTCGATGGAGTATATCTCGCAACCCGTGGCGGATGGACTGTTTTAGCTACATCAATGTATGGTGGATCCAGCCGCGCACCATGGGGACTTTACAGTCGAGGAACAAGTACCTTTGCAGGACTTAAAGGGAAATCTCTGGTTATATCGAGAGCTGGTGGTCGAGAGACCACACTTGTGGATGGTCTTCTTTATGGTGAAGTAAAAGTCAATTCATGGTTTGGTTCAGTCAAAATAGTTCCTGATCTGGCAGCCGCTGTTCAGACTGTTAGAAATGGTGGAGCAGACGCGGTTTTTGCTCCCATGGCAATGGCCAGTGGACTAACCCTAGTTTTCGCAGCGGGCAGTGTTCCTAACGCTTCTTTTGTGCAAATTAATCGTAAACTTCCTGCTGATATCGTTGCAAAAGTTCGTGCTGCTGTGCAATCCATCGGCAGTGGTGGTCTTGGTGGTATGGGCGGACCTTCCAGAGGTGGAATAATGGGTGGCAAGCCAAAAGCAACTTTCATGAACACAATGCCCGGTGTTTTAGGTTTTGCCTTCCGCGGCTTTTTGAAGCCTTTTACTGGAACTTACGAAAAATCCCCCCTTTTGAAAAACTACATCCGGTAAATGACCTGTCGTTCACTTCTCAAAGAAACATTAAAAATTCAATCAAGTTTTTTTTTATATTGACAAATTTTTTATATATTATTAAATATGCTTGTGTTTGGGTCTCTTAACAAAAACTAGAGGAGGATTTATGATGAGAAAGTTGTTAATTGCTGTATTTTCTTTTTTTGTAGTGCTGAATGTTTTACCTGAAAAATCTGAAGCTAAAAGGAACAAAGACACAATTTGTTTAGGTTGGACAGGTGGTACTGCTGGGAAAGGTGTATTCTGGTCTACAGGAAAAATAAGCAAAATGGGAAATCGCATTGTCATTACGTACTCAAACAAAAAGGGAGTCTCGGGACGAATGGTGGGGACGGTTGCTAAAGACGGTACCCTTAATGGAACCTGGTCTCAGCGTGGGTCTAACGGCGGATTCTCATTCAAACTGCCCGATGGAAACCAAGCCCGTGGATACTGGTGGAGCGGCAACCAGAGAAGTAGAAAAAACAAAATGCTGATTATGGAAGGCGCCTGTCGATAAGACTTCTTTAAGTTCAAAAATCCCCCGGTCTTAATTTCTTTCTCCTCCCCATAGTAAAATACTCATTCTATTGACAACGGAATTGAGTCATTCTCCAAAAAGAATATCTGATAACAGGCAATATCTCTCTGTGTGTTTAAAATATTTACGGCCTGAATAAAGGAAAAAGGGAAATAAATGAAAACAAGTTGATTATGACCGACCGTTCGGTCATAATCAACTTGGAGGAATCATGACACCAAAATTTGTTGATAAAGAAACAAGAAAAAATGAAATTGCTCTCGCTGCTCTGAATATTTTCATTGATTGCGGATTTGAAACAACAACAATGAATGAAATTGCAACGAAAATTGGAATTGGAAAAGGCACATTTTATGAATATTTCGAAAATAAAACAGATCTCATTTCAACAGCAGCCTGTGCCTGGGTAAAACAAATTGATACCAGTTTTGATATCTATGAAGTTCCCGATGGTGATCCTATTGAGCAGATCAAAAGTCTTGTTAAAACAACATCCAGTGCATTCCTTGAAAACCCCAAAATTATTCAGTTATTTTTAGAGTTTTCCATTTTCTTCATGAAAAATCAACTTTCTTCAAATGATTATTCTATTTTCCGAGTATCGCAACCAGTAAGGAATAAAATATCCGAAATTATTATACAAGGTGTAGCATCCAACAAACTTGATAAAAACATAGTCAGGCATCTTGATATTATTTCTGTAAACACTGTAGCCTTTGTAGATGGTTTAGGCCTTCATTATATAACATCTTCTAATTCTTTCGAATTTTTGAAACAAGTAGATTTTTATATTGAATCTACTTTAAGACCATTTTGTATAGATTACATCGAGGTATAACATGATAAATCCTTTCAGTCGTGGTTCAGAACAAATACTTCCTTTTAAAAATGGTGACGTGCCCGTTGCAGAACTTATAAAAATTATTGATGATCAATTGTTTAAATACAATAAAAAATTCAATGCAGTTATTACAGTAAATCCTCATTTAAATATCGAGGCTAAAAAATCATTTGAATCAAAAGAAAATTTGAAACTTGCGGGACTAACTTTCACTGTAAAAGACATGATTGAAACAGCGGGAATAAGAACTACGAATGGAAAATCTTCTTTACTAAAAAATATTCCACTTAAAGATGCTACAGTCGTTTCAAGATTGAAAAATGCCGGAGCCATCTTGATTGGCAAAACCAATTTACCAGAAGGAGCCATGGATGTTCAAACTGAAAATAAATCTTTCGGTCGTACATTAAATCCCTGGGATACAGATCGTACTTGTGGAGGGAGTTCCGGCGGGGATGCTGTTTCTGTTGCGTGTGGAATGTCAACAGTAGGAATTGGAACAGATATCGGAGGCTCAGTTCGTATACCAGCTGGAATGTGCGGAGTGTTTTCCTTTAAGCCCACTGAAAATACTATTCCCAAAACTGGGATAATGTTTCCGGGAACTATCAAAACTGTGCGATATATGGCTTCAGTAGGAATTATCGCGCGCAGTTCAAACGATTTAAAAAGTGTTTTTTCAATAATTGCTGGACCTGATGGGAGTGACCTGGATGTGGTTTCTTATCCAATTATACATCAACGGGAGCTCAAAGATATTAAAATTGCAAGTACCATTGATTTTAAAGACTTACCTGTTTCGAAGGAAACTTATATTGTCCTCGAAAATTCTATTGCTCATTTAAAAAATTCAATTTTTTCTATTTCAGAAGATGTACCACAGGATTTTAATCTCACACAAATATGGAAAACATACGGTGGTCTATTTGGAATTATGGCCCTTGCGGAAGTAAATATCATAATCAAAAAATTTCTGGGCATTGCTGCTCCCGTCCTTATTAAAGATACCATCACAAAAGAAGCTATAAGAGCAGCCAATAGCAATTTTTCCAGATATTTTGAATTATTAGAACTAAGAGATTATTTTACCTTAATACTTGAGCTTTTTTTCAAAAAATATGATGCATGGTTAATCCCTATTACGCCAATGCCCGCTCCACCCCATCGAAAAGCTGGTAAAATCCATACTGTGGTCGAATATGACGGTCAAAAGCACCCGGGACATCTTTCCTATGTTGGACTGACATCTCCGTTTAATCTCACTGGACATCCTGTAGTTACAATTCCAGCGGGCCTTTCTCCTTCAGGTCTTCCCGTTGGTTTTCAATTGGTAGGAAGAAAATTTGATGACATAAGACTTTTAGAAATTGCAAATTTAATTGAAAAAGGCCTTGAGGGCTTTGTCAGACCTGTACTAACGACTAACTGATATATTTAAGTGGGACATCAGGGTCTTTTCTAAAATTCTTCCCGACGCAAAGCGAAATGCAGGCAGACACGAACAAGATCAATGCTGATCGGTTGCAAATAGTCAATCAATACAACATTATATAATAATTACAGAAAAACAGGAAGTCAGGAAAATAGGGTCAGGTTCAGGACGTAACCGTTTAATATCAATGTAAAATTACAAAAACTTGAAGCAAATATTCACTTTTTAGATTTCGATCCTTTTATTCCGCAAGCGGTCTAAATAGTTCGTGTCCTGAAATTCAATTTTTATCAAAATTGAGCATGTTTACGAAAACATGCTATTCAGAACACTATAATAATTTCAAGGTCTTCATTCTTAATGTCCTGTGTCAAAATCCGGCGAAAAATTTGATTTCCGGTATTTCAGGACAGTAACTAAATACTCAAAACTCCAGAAAAAAACGAGGCTGCATTTATGCCAAGGGTTGATGTTCTGTATCCGCCCTCCTGAACAAAAAGAACTGGTTTCCCTAAAGAAGATATTGCTTTTCCTACCTTTCTAAAATCCTTTGCCCTTATTTTCCAGGTACCTGTTGGATCATTTGCTGCGGTATCAAAACCAAGAGCTACAACTAAAAAAGATGGGTTAAAATTTTTTATATAATCAAGCGCTACAATAAGTGTTTTATAATATTCTTCCGGAGTAATGTGTTCACCAAGAGGAAAATTAATATTGAAGCCAGTTGCGCTCCCTTGCCCCCGTTCATCTTCATATCCGGAAAAATAAGGATATGCAAAATCTGGATGTCCATGAATACTTACAGTAAGAACATTGCTGCTTTTATAAAAAATTTGCTGCTGCCCATTCCCATGGTGATAGTCAATATCAAGAATTGCGACTTTTCCATGTTTTGAAAGCCAATTTGTTGCAATTGCGTTATTATTAAAATAACAAAATCCACCAAAATACTTGCTTTCTGCATGATGTCCAGGCGGTCTTACAAGTGCATAAGAAAAATGATCTCCATCTATTATCCTTGCGGCAGCGGTTAAGGTCGAATTAACTGCTTCCTTCGCCGCAAAATATGCGGCAGCGTTGATTGGCGTAAAAGTATCAATGCAATAATAGCCTGCTCTTACGGTTAAATCTGAAGGTTCTCTGGCAGCATTTCTTACTGGAAAAACATATGGATAAAATGATTTGCCACCTGTTTCCTCACTTTTTTTACTTATATTTTCGAGGTAATTTAATAAAGATTTCGAATGAACAGATTCTAAATTTCTTTCAGAAAAAGATCTTGATTCTATTACTTTAATTTCTTCAAATTTTCCGATTTCCTTCATTATTGAGCTTATTCTTACCGGTGCTTCAACATATCCCCTTTCTTTTATATGATGTATGTCATGTTTTTCATTTAAACAGACAGACATTTTTTCATGTACGCTTATTACCAGAGAAGGTGGTTTATACTCATCTGGTTTTATATATTTATAATCTCTCAATTTTACAGGAGATTCCTTAATTGATTTAATAATTAACTCATTATATTCAGTAGGACACAAATAACTGTATTTTCTCTCAAGTATAGCCCTGACTATTTTTTTCAGATAATTTGCGGTAAGCACTTTATTTGAAGTATTGTCCCAGACGAGAAAAGGTCCATTTTTCAATTTCTCATCAAGTGATAATTCATAGTCAGTATTTATAATAGGTCTTGCACCATATTTTTCATAAAATCTCAAACGTTTTGAGTTTTGTTCGAAGATATCTATAGAATCACATGCTTCCAAGTTATCTTGAAGGCACTCATAAAACAAACCACTATAATTTCTTGATATTACTTCATTTCTAATACTTTCGTAAAGTGCTCCACCGATACCTCTATTTTTCAGGTCTTTTCCAGTCGCAATCCAATCTAAAAATGCAAATCCTAACTCAGGATCCAACATTAAAATTGCAAATCCAGCGACTCGATGTCTCCCTTTTTCAGCAATATATAAAATAGTATCAAACCTATTTAAAAAAGGATTAGTTAATCTTTTAGGCAATTCTGATAATTCTGAGGGATGGATATCCGGAAAGGTATTCCTCATTAATGCCTGAACTCTGGAAATAATTTCTTTATTCACTGGGGATATATCATCAAACACGCGGCGTATTCTAAACATTATTTTTGCCTCTATTCTAAATTTTATATCTAATTTAAATATTTACACCTTTATATTTGGAATTATTAAACAAGTTCTAATATGGTAAAAATTTCTAGACCGCTTCATAAGTAAAAGGATCGGAACGGAAAAAGTGAATATTTTCATCCTGCCATTTGTAATTATGCTTTGATTTTGAATGTTTACGCCCTGATCGTACTTCCGAGTTCCCAAATGGGATCGGGTGTCGGGTGTGCATGCCTCTTTGCTATTGTCACCGGGAAAATCGAAATAACGTTTTTGGTATATATGATGGACAAAGCATGCCCATATTATAAGTACAAAAAAACCGGAACTTGTCCGGTAGATTTGTAAATGGTGTTTGGCACCTTGTATTGAGGATGGACGTAAGATTGTCCATATTATAGGAAAAAAAAATCCCAGCGATCACAGCAATTTTAGAATAAAATTGCGAAGCCCGGCAGACTATTTTCGCAGAAAATTGTCGAGAGGGGTCCTACTCTCCGCTGCAGGGGGCCCGTGCAGTACCATCGGCGCTAAAGAGCTTAACTTCCGAGTTC
>JAHJMN010000076.1 GCA_018821305.1 Myxococcota bacterium | reverse complement strand
TATTGAAATAAAAATTTTTTCCTGTTGACACCGACAGGCAGTACTGGTACATATTGCCCCGTTGTTGCGGGGTGGAGCAGCATGGTAGCTCGTCGGGCTCATAACCCGAAGGTCATAGGTTCAAATCCTGTCCCCGCTACTGACGTAACCGGTTGAAAAACCGGTTTTTTTTCGTCCTCCATATGGACACACTATTTTATCAAAATAAAAATTCCCCGGTCATTCCCCGGTCAAAACGAGATTTTAGTTTCTGGAGATCCTTAAGAAAGGACCGGTGACAGATCTCTTTTAACTATTTTTCTGACTAATCTTGTCTGGAAAGTCACTTTTAGAAGGAAGGCATCAATGCTCAATACCGACGCATGCAATTTTCAAGGTCGCTGAGGCGGTATCTGATAGCTCCGGAAGGCAGTCTGCAGAATCCGATCTGTTGCAATGAGCGCCATCGAACAAGCGTTGAGCGAGAAACACCAAGGATCTCGCAGGCTTCGCGTTCAGTCAGGTAGCGATCCTGGCGTACCGGAGTGCCATCGCTGGGGGAGTGGTTATTAGATGCGGGACGTTGCTGTTTAGGGTTCATTTAGCACCTCCTTTGCGATCAATGGGAGTGCATTTAACTCTCTTGGGAAGATAGTCAAAACGTGTTGAAACATTTTCGATTTTCAGATACCCCAATTTTTCAAGCAGCATTAGGTCTGTATTAATTTCAGTCTCAAACTGACCAATCTCCAGGAAGGGGTTGAAAATCCGGAAATGCTTAACGGTCTCTCTTATTGGGTATAGACCCGCTATAATAAAGCCGCCACTTGTGACCCAACTTCGTCGCCAACTCAGACACACATTAGGTCCAAGGTCCATCGTTTTTAAGAAATCATGTACAGGTTTATTGCCATACTTGTCATAAAAACGAGTTATAATAGAAATCACCTCAGGTGGAAGTTCTTGCCTCTTGAGCCCTTCGAAGGAGTTTTTAAAGAAGACTTCTTTTTCATTAATTACACTCATAATTCACCTATCTTTCTCCGCTATTAGCGCGGTTAATAAATCCATAGTTCTTAAGCACCAGGCGGTCTCCCTCCGATGCCCCTGAGAAGTTGCCAACATCAAGAAAGCGATTTGTCACACGATAAAGGACCTGCTCTGAGCCGGTATCATCCACCCCTTCGAGTCGGAATCCGCCTGGCAGGTCGATATCCAAAGCGTTCTGGAGGAATATCGCTGGAATATCATCGATGAAGAGAGATGGTGTTGTTCCGTGTTCCCGGTAATATTCGATTAGATTTGCAAGGGATGTCATAAAAATTCTCCTTTCAAAAATCTTGATTACTGTTGCAAATGAGCTAACATTGCATTTCTTTTTAAGGATTAAGGCACATTAGGTTGTTTTTAAACACTGCACGATATGAGCATATTTTAGAACAATAATCTAAAAATACCTTGTTATAACAATAGGTAATAGGTATTCTCATAGAAATTTTAATAAAGTCCTTATATTTCATTATGTGAATAAAATGAAGAAGATATCTGATAAAATAAGGAAGAAAATCATAGAGATAGCAAAAGAAAAACCATTTTTATCCCAGTGCGAAATTTCTAAACAATTTTCACCACAAATCAGTCAATCAGTTGTATCCAAAGTATTGAAAACAAGTACCTTAGATATTTTATTAAACAGAACAAACGCTCATGTTGTTGATTATAAAGATGAAATTATCAAGAAACTTCTAGCAGGAGATTTATATCACCTTGCACCTGGTTTTTGTTGCTTACTTAATATAATAAAGTTAAATAGAAAGTTCTCATTGCTATACTTTTTCGATCCATCCCTCGATTGGATTTCAGCGACTATATTAAAAAAACCGGTACAGGTTAACGATATACGGCAGTTCCTTGAGGATATTATCATTGAGTATCGTAGAATCTGTCCCTATGGCAATGGATTTGATGGAAAGCCCCGTCTTCCCACGCATCGCAGGGGAATGCCAGTCATTTGGCACTTGGTTACACCTTTAGGAGATCCATTTTATTCATCTCATGAGGATACAGAAACAGGAAAACTCATTATCTTGCTTGAAGCTCTCTGTAACTCT
Organism: Myxococcota bacterium; assembly: GCA_018821305.1. Classification (GTDB taxonomy): domain Bacteria; phylum Myxococcota_A; class Polyangia; order HGW-17; family HGW-17; genus JAHJMN01. The sequence goes on along the minus strand of JAHJMN010000076.1, from coordinate 36,794 downwards.
AATAAAGCCTTCCAGAGGAAGTTAGGCATCAAGAGTGAGGCTACTGGACGAGAATTACTAAAAGCATTTAACAGCGTGCTTACAAAAAAGTGGTATGAGAGTCTTAAAAATATCGCTCTAACTGACGATGAAAAAGTCCTATTTCATAGAATCTTTGAACTTGCATGGGTTAAAAAGACACTCAAATGGTTCGATAATTATGACTTTTTACAGAGCTTTTATCGACGTGAAAACATTGTTGCAATACCGGTTAAAAAGGACCTTTCTTCATACTTTCCGGTAGAGAAATTTGAAATCGAAAGGCTCTCCATTATTGCTCAAAAGTCACAGGAACAAGCTCAGGAGATGCTTAAAAAAAATACACATAAACATAATTCGAGGTACATCAAAAATCCGGCTACTGGACTATTTTACACAGATGTCTATCCTGCATCAATTCATAGATATCGTTCAATCTTCCAGTATACACCAGTTTTGATAAAGGACATTGCAGATGAATCAAAGCAAATAATTCATAAGCAGAGGCATCTATATCCGGTAAGGACAGGGTTCTGCCATTTCAGTGACAATGGAACTCCAAATATCGTGTCGAACTTAAGTAAAATTACAGGTAGGGGTTTATTCTTCCCATTGCCGAAAGAATTGCGGGATAAGCATATTCTGGAAGTTTTCGGGTTGGATCAAAGTGACTTTATCTTTAATGAATACATAGCAAAACCACAAGACGACCAAGAAATACTAAGTTATGAGCAGAAACCATTCATGGCAAAGATAAACGATGACTTTGTACCAGTAGATAATGATGCAAGGTTGTATTATTTTTTAGAAAATGAAAGTAGACGCAACCCTATCAATTTTACTGAACTTGCTTCTGTACCGGAAGAAAATTATCAAACTGAAGAAAAGCAATCAGAGCTTATTAATCTATTTAATAAGTTAGCCAAGGGTGGACTCGAGTTAACTCTGTATTTCCGGGGCAAAGAACCTGAGGCTGATGAAGATATTCTTAATGGAAATTAGCAACAACATTCATTCTGGAGTTGTGGTTTGAACTGCTCGGTTTCAGACCGTGCAGTGAAAAACCACTAATAGAATATTATATTCTATTTTGTGCATGATATGTATACACTGCAAATGGATATAACACCCTGTAATCTTTTATGTTATACATTATTAATATGATCGTCCAGGTGGCAGCGCAGTCAGTAGGAGTGGCAGCGCAGACAGTAGGAGTGGCAGCGCAGTCAGGTGAAGTGCTATGGTTTATGTTTTGGTCTTTTTCGCTTGGATTTATGCCCTTTTGCTTGGATTTCTTTGAGCACTTCGTGTTCGAGTCGGTTCTTTTCTGGTAGCTTTATGTAAAAATGAGATATGCTGCCTTTAGATAAAAATTGCTTAAGCATTGCCTCTACAGCTGACTCGTATACTGCTTTATAGTCCTGATCGAAAATTAACAATGCACCAGCACCCACTATATCTTTAAACCTATTAATCAAAGTTCGATTGCGTTTTTCTCCGGTAAACTCTCTCATCCTCGTCCAATCTGAAAATTCAAACTGTATGCCTTTTTCACAATAGAAATTCTTTCCAAAGAAGTAAAATAGGATCCAATACAAATAAGTCCCGAGCTCTGAGCTCTCAGATGCTTTATGATTGAAGTCCGGAAACTGTCTCCAGTCAGGTATTATTGTGAAATATTTATGACTTTTATCAATTCTTAACTCCGATTTACTGAATGGGAAAACAGGGCCCATCATTGGTGTAAAATTAATAACCAGAGGTTCTCCTGCACGTACCTGATCGAGAGGAACTCCGAACTGGATCAACTCCCAACCGTATTGAGAGCGACTGTCCTTATCGGGCCTTGTTAGTCTCATTTTGCTGTAAAAATATAGCACATCGCGGACATCACTAACTTTAGAACTATCAATCTCGAGTGACTCGGTGAAGGCAGTTAGGTTTGGGTAGGTAATGAATGATTGTTTCCCCTCATTTTGATTCAATTTATTGGCGTAGTCATGAAACAATTGGGACAAGACTTTCAATCCTAATCGGGATCGTGCAAGCTTGGCTCCCCGTAATAATCGTTCTGGGTTGATCAGACTCATATATCGCTCTGGATGTTCTACCAAGTCCTTTTGAAAGTCCAGCGCAATTGCTGGAAGATTGTAAAATCCATCGGACTCTAGAGGGTGGGATACCGTTAACTGTAGATTCTTATTATTAAAAGAACCAACTGCTATAGCTAGACCTTCCGATTTTCTAGTACTGATTCTTGGTTTTGCCTTTTTATTATATTGCTCTGTATAGGCTTTGCCTTTTTCTTCAATATCTCTAATAAAGTCATTGCATGAAAAATACTCAACAATGAGTTTATCAGCAATTTCAGTACTGCTCACTTCAATTCCAGGGAAAAACCTCCTAAGCGTACTTCTAAAAGAGGACATCAATTCCTGTGCCGTATCAATGGCATTTGGATCTTTCCAAGTTGATGAAACGCTCATCATCTGCTTCTCTGAACTGATGATCCTGGGTACAATTCCAAGCCAATGTCGTACAAAATCAGCAACATCAAAACCGGAAAGCTCTGCAAGCATAATATTTACTGCAGCATTAAGTTTTATATAGGAAATACTCATACTTTCACCCTACTCTGTCTGGAATTATCAGTGCTTTCCTTCTTTTCTGGCTCATTTTTTTTCTCCACAGTCCTTTTGCCTTTTGTTGAAGGGATTTCTGGATATTGCGTAGGTTCGCATCCGTCGCATGTAAGGTTTAGAGGCGTGATTTCACCGCAGATTTCTTCCCCATCCTCTGCAAAGCGGAAAGTGCCACCTCGGCCTTGATAAATATCCATAGGTCGAAACACTGCATGATTGTTATTTTTCGCGTTTAAAAGGCGAATCAACGGAGGATATTCAAAGTTTGACGTGTCCCAATGGGCAACCTTTACTCTTACAAGTTTATCTTTTGGTCGATACGGTGTCATTGTTGCAACCCAGCGTAAGCCATCAGTAAAAGCACTGGAACCTCGGGCTGTTTGTGCAACACCTGAGCCGGAGGCTGAGCCTGCTTTACTCATGTGGTGGCTTAAAAGCACTGTTGCATCAGGGCCGAGATGTTCCCTTATTTTTGTCATATAATCAATGAATTGACCCATTACTGTGTTCTTTTCCTCTGCGTCATCCATAAAAAATTGAGATGCAGGGTCGAAAATCACTAGGTCAGTCCCCTCTGGTATTTCCTTTAAATAATTTTCAATAACATCTGGTGAAGTAAACCGCTTATTGCTTCTACCTGCCATAGGATAGATTTTCAGGTTGCCACCTTCGACTTCCCCATATTTATTCAATAATTCCCGGAGTCTCCTCTGAATTGTTTCATTGCTGTCCTCACCATTGAAATAAACGACCTTATAAATATCTCGCTGTCCTTTTCTTTCAGGCCGAAGAAAAGCAAATCCATATGCTGCGCAGAACGCAATTTCGAGCAGAGACCAACTTTTTCCAGTCCCGCCTTCTGCGACAAAGCCTCCAAGTACACCACCTGGTAAAAACTGATCAAGGATCCATTTTACTGGAGCAAACTCACTGGGGCAGTTCTCAGGTGTTATTGCGGTCGGAAGGAACTTCGGTTCCTCAGGTACTGGTGATGCAGGTACTATTGTTAAGTCATCGTAATCGCCTGTTTTCATTTTACCATCTCCTTTAAATCAGATGTTAGTTGTTGAAGTCCTATTTCTTTTAGTCTGTCATTCCAGTCATGTCTTTCTGGCGTAAGTAAAGTTTGCACTGGGCAACGATGAGTGGCTTGAAGGATTCGTGTCACTCTTGCTATAAGTTTCTCGTTTTCTTCCGGAGTTTCCTTCTTGTGCCCCATAAAGACCCACAATTTAATATTCAGCAGGTTTATGCAGTCAGGAAGTTTAAGGTAGCCTTTTGAAATATCGAGACACTGTTCGTCTTTAACATAGGTCAGGATGGCGCCATAACTTGAAAGGACCAGTGCTTCCGGAAAGACAGAAGAAAGCGTTATAAGATCTGGTAATCCCTCAGTAATTAACCCCATAGTAACTGTGTGCTGCGGTGCTATAAATCCAAGGTTCGGTCGTCGTGCTCGAGAGTCTTCCCATGTGAATGGTGCGAATTCTTTACCACCATTTCTGAATGGCTGATACGGCCTGAACCTGTAGTTTACTGGCGTAGTTTGATCGTGGAAGACCGGTATTAACATGCCAGGCGTAGTGAACCACCATCTTTTTTCACCCGGCTTTCCCTGGAATCCTGGAAACCCGAGTTCTTTGAAGGTGGCATCCGGGACTTCTTTGAACCCCTCCTTTACGGCATCAGTTATAGGAATACATGCCTGCCAGGCTGCAGCAGGATCAATCCATCGTTCCTTCCAATATTCGCAGTATTCTTTGGTGTTTTCAGGTGTAAACAGACTCATATCCTGAAGTATCTGCCATACAAGTTTTGAGCCAGGGCTAGATTGGGTTGGTAATGCCACTCTACCTCGCATCTTTTTTACACGGTAGCTGGTTGGTTCTACTTGAAAATTTCCGCCAATATTCGGAAGTCGATTATGTTCTGGGTCAGCAACATACTTTTTGTACTGCTCATAAATCTCTGGGCCTTGAACAGCATATGAAAATGATACAGGACCTCCCTTTTCTTGGCAGTTGTGGCAGTACCAGCTGTTTTTTGCTTCCGGGGCTAGACTTAGGTTGCCGTCATCATTACAAATTGGGCAGACATACCGAAGTTTTCCCTTTCGCTGGACAGGCTCCAATCCAGTTGCTTCTGCAATTTCCACGCAACTCATGTTTCTGATATTGTACATAGTTTTCAGTCCTTTCGAACAAATAATCCTACCTGATCGTTTTTGACCGACTTCTGAACAGAAATCTATTCACCCCAAATTCCGGTTCCTATTTCAAATTGAATTGATATGACGTATAGTATCAATAAGTTACAAGCGTTTTTGTATATAATAAGAGTTTGCTTATTTATTTTATACTATACACAATGCATTGATTTATTTGATGTAAAAATTGTTAACTAAAAAAAACCGCCTGCGTGAGCAAGCGGTTCGGGTGTGATAATTACCTACACTGGGCGCGGTAACCGCAGGAGGCACACCGCCATGAGGGTCTTCTATATAGAAGCACGCTAGGGTCTGGCAGCATTAGGGCCGTGTTCATGTGCGTGATGGCGCTGTATACCTGCTTCAGTGCTGCGTTTTTGTCTTGCTCGATTACTGGTGTTATTGTGACTGTAGGACTTTTCGTCTTGATAATGTCTTGGAATTGCAGTATGACTTTGCGGCCTGGGAACAAGGTCTCGACGGCATATTGGTACAGGCCCATCTGTAAGTCTTGTGACTGGCCTCTGTCGCTCTCACGGCGGGCTATCGTCTTGTGATCCGTCACAACCATCGTGCCATCTGGGTTTTCTGTGAGCAAGTCGATGTAGCCAAGGAGTCGTTCCTGCAGTTCCTCACCGGTGTGCGGGTTCTTCAGGTCAATCGAAAACTTCATCTCGACCCCTAGAATCGTCCCCTGAGGCCTATATCCGTTTTTGTGCCACACGGTGAGCAGGTTTGAAGCCTGTGCCTTCAATGTTTCCAGCGTCTCGCCTTCCTTGAAATTAATGGCCTGTGCGGATTCGATGACACCATGAGCGATTTCTACCATGTCTGCAAGCTTCATCTCGACTTTGCTCTGTTGCAAAGCAAGGTAGAATGCCGCCAAAGCCTCATGCATTGCGCTTCCAAGTATCAGTGATGAGCTTTTGTCCTGGGGCTCAAGTCCGAGAACGTAGCGATATAGGACTTCTCGTGGACATCCATCGATGATTGCATTGACACTGCTGGCACTCACGTGGATATCGTCGTAATTTTCTTGAATATCAGGCTTTTGCAGTATTACCATTTCGTCCTCCCTTTTCCAGAAGCTCGCCTATGAGCTCCTTTGCCTGCTGGATTGAGAGGTATGCAATCCGCCTGCTGTAACGCTTTTTGACATGCTGCTCAAATTCGTTCCAGTCCCAGCCTCGCTCTGAAGCGATTTTTCGAAGCAAAGCTACTTGTCTCTGGGTTATCCGGCCTTCCGAAGGCTCTGAATCCTCTACTGGCCTTGGTTCTTCTGTGCCTTTTGCATCAATCAGAAGTGTGCATACATCTGCAAGTATTGCGTTTACGGCCTTGCCGATATTATCAAACAGCTGTTTTGTTTTATCTGCGTCCATCTTTTCCTCCTTCAATATCCATTGTCAGCGAACGAGTAATAGCGTCCGTGGCCGATTACGATGTGATCGATTACTTCAATGTCCATTGGCTTGAGTGTTTCGCGCAGGTAATCTGTGAGTTTGTGGTCCATATCAGATGGTTCAGGATTTCCTGAAGGATGATTGTGCGCCAGTATCATGCGTGCAGCGTTTGCAGCGAAGGCGCTCTTTACGATTTTACGTATACTTACGCGGGTTTCCGACATGCCACCTTCTCCTATTTTAATGAAGCTTAGGGGATGCTGTTTAACGTCCAAGTTGAGAATCCAGAAGTTTTCCGTCTGTAACTCACTGTAATCAATCTGCTTTAGGATGAAGGAGTAGACTTCTTTCGAGCATAAGAGTTTCTCCGTAATTTCAAGGCTTTCCTTCATGGCCGTGGTTACCAGGTTAATTGCGGATTCCAGCCTTGATGCTGCTTGGTAGGATAGCCCCGCTTCATGAAGTTCGTGTTTACTCAGGAAAAGCAGGTTGCGTAGCGGTATTTTATTGAGTAATTCTAAAGCCTTGTCTTCGTTGCCAATTAAAGTACCCAGTGCAGTTTTCATTTTTGCCCTCCTTTTAGTGTATCCTTCAGGACTTCTCCGATGATAATGATGACAGTTGTTAGTATCGCTTTCCACATTACTTCACCTCCAAAGCCGCCTGTAGTGCGCGTTGCTTGAGTTCCATGCCCTGACCCAGCCATGCACTGCGGACACGCTGCTCAGTGTTCTCATTATTCCTAACATGGTCAACATATTCGGTCACACTATTATAAGCACGCCACATTGAGGGAGGTGCAATGTCAGTTCCGATGCCGGTTTCAAACAATTCGGTACATTTTTCACGAATGGCTTTATTGCGATTCCGCTGAGCATCCGCTTTGGGGTCTGGGAACAAATCCAGTAAGTATTTTTCCAAAATTTCTGTGTTAATTCCGATACCTGCGAGATATTGATATGCTGCTCCGGTATGGCGGAACTGAGCATTTACGCTGCCCATGTATGTTTGCACGCTGTCCATTCGCTGAAGAACTGAAGGTGTATGCCTCAGACTGACCTTGTACGCCTCATTCGCAGATGTACGTGCCATTGCCAGGGTGTTGCTGCACACTACCCTTATGGGGCTGAATTGCATGCTTACAGCGCAGCTTCCGTCGTGGCTGTTGTAAAGCAGTAGGTACTTTTCGACATAATCGTCCTTCGTTATTCTCAATGGTCCATCGACTTTTGCGAGGATCCACACGATACGACCGCCTTTGAGGCTTCCAGCAGTGTCGTAAGCCGCGTGGCCATCTGAAATGACTGCATCAAAGAATGCAAACGCATCGCGATTCTGAACTGGTTCGTACTGACTACCAACTACGCCAAGAACATCCGCCTGGTCAAACGTTGAGCGGACTACAGCGTAATTGTCAGGGACTGGCAGGGCACTGATTGTCATCAGAGGCACTTTCTGGACCTCCCAGTTTAGACCAGCGCAGATTATCGCCTCCTCTGCGGTCTGAGGTGCGCTTTCCAGAACGGTTCCAAGGCCGTGCCATGGGGGCTCTTTAACAAAAAATCCGGTTTCAAATTCATGTGCCATTTTAAATTTCTCCTTGTGTGGGTTTAAGTTACAGGTCTTTAACGAGGTTTTCGATTGCTGTTGCCAGCTTTGTGATGTCTTCCGGTGATGTTTTGCCATCGCTGGCGCGGTTTTTCAGGGCAATAACAGTGGTTCGGAGTGCCTCCTGGTCGATGACCACGCCCATCGAGTCAATGTCGCTCCTGAGGTCATTCAGTAGCCACGTCAAGTGCGATGCCTGCCCCTCAATATTTGCAACGACGTCCTGTATTTCACGCAGTTTGGGCATAATTTTACTCATGATTTCCTCCTTGTTTGTGTGTAGATTCAACGCGTTACAGGTATTGTAACAAAGAATTGGGTGGGTTTTAAAAAAATGGCAAAGTGGGATGAGTTGGATGGGTGGGATGCCTTTTATTACCCCATATAATTTCCTTATCCCTTATTCTTCACTTCTACCTTTTTCATTTTCTCTTCATATATTATATATTTATCCCACTATCCAACTATTTGAGATAAAGTATTAGAATTATAAGTAATATGAGGAGTGGGATGGCGAGTGGGATAAAATTCATCCAACTGAGTTTCATAAGTAGTGAGTAGTAGCAAAAAGATAACCTGTGATTTTTAAAAAATAATATTTAAATCCACCTTGACAAAAATATTATTCTATTTTCTAATTCATTAATTATTATAATGTTTAATCTTATACTAGTAATAAAATTCAACAAAATATATTTAACTGAATTGAGCCTTGAATATCAATGAAAATGAGGAAAACCAATGGCGTATCGAGCGATAGTTATTAGAGTTATGATTGCATCTCCTGGCGATGTTCAGGAAGAGAGGAAAATTATTCGTGAAGTTCTTCAAAAGTGGAATGATATTCACTCAATTGGTAAAAAGTTGGTTTTTCTTCCAGTCGGATGGGAAACTCATATGGCACCTCAAAGCGGTGGAACGCCTCAAGAGCTAATAAATAAAAAAATACTTAAAGATTGTGATCTTCTGATTGGGGTTTTTTGGACCAGAATAGGGAGTCCAACTGTTAAGGCAATAAGCGGAACAGTTGAAGAAGTTGAGTTTCACATTGCCTCTGGTAAACCTGCGATGGTCTATTTTTCTGAAATGCCTGTAAAACCTGGTTCTTATGCTCCTGAGCAATTCGAAAAAGTTGAAAAATTCAAAGCGGGTTTGACTGATGTATTATGGGCTAAATACATCAGTCATGAAGAATTTGAAAAAAACCTCACTGACCATTTAAATTTGATTCTTTTTCAAAGTGAATATCTGATGAATCTTATAAATGATGCAAATATAGAACCTGAACACGAAGTGGAGGAAGATGAACTTTCCGAGGAAGAAGAAGAATTACTAAAAGCTGCTTCTGAAAGTAAGACAGGGACGATTTTTTATATAAATGATATGGGCGGCCACCATATTCAAGCAGGGGAAAAAGTATTTTCATTTAAATCATGGAGAGAAAGATCTGAATGGGATCATGCTCTTAAGCAATTATATAGCATGGGATTTTTGGATATGATTGGAGAAAATTTTTATAAGTTAAATAAATCAGGATGGGATCTTTCTGATAAAATTTGACTTTCCATTTCTTTTCTCTTTTTTCTTTGCTTGCCTATCTGCTGTGGGATAAGATGCCCCGTACACTTTTTGATATGATGGAGATGGTTTATGAATAATTCAAATAATCTTGCGGCTTATATATTGTATCTGGCGGATTTGCTCAGGGGCGATTTTCCCAGAGTGCTTGATGATGCGATCATAAACTCCAACATTGCGCATCAGAACCAGATGACGCAGTTGCTATCTGATCCGGTAAGGGCAAAATGCTTCGCCACCCTAATCTTCGACATGCTGATAAGAATGAACCGCCAGAATAACGAAACCAGAGTGTAGAAGGAGCAACGTGAGACACAAAATGAAACTTAGAATCCACAACAATCACAGCGAGGCTTTCTGGAACCTCCTGCGATCAATCTATCCTGATACCGACACCGCACGAGTGGAACTGGACTGGCTGGGAATGAAGTGGGAGTGAGGGATGTCAAAACCTGATTATGACTCTAACTCGTAAGTAAATTGCGTATTTCTGTTAAATTGCAGTATGTTGACTCAAAGTAATCTTTGTTCATTACGGATTTTGTATCAGCATCATTAAGGTAACAGAAAGATTGTGGTGGAACTTTACAACTTGAAAGTTTTGAAAGCGCTATCGGATCTTTTAATATATATACCTTGCCTATAGCAAAGTATCCAGCCTGAACAGATTTGGAGAAATAATTATTATAGAATTCATGTGTTATTCCTGATCCATGTCCTGTTTTTATCCAGATTTCGGAAGGAGTATCCACTTCTAAATTAATTACTTCTGTTAATGCCACAATTTTTTTTACAGGAGATGTAGCGTATAAAGCCAGATGGGTTACATTTTGCTTAGGCATAACTTTTCTATATTCAAATATTTTTTTACCGATTAGGATGTTTGTGACGTGTTCAGGATGTATTGAAATCAGTACTGTTTTTTTCATTTAGCTTCGTCTCGCAAAACACTGAAGGTATTGTCCGTGTGATATTTTTCGAATACTTTGAATGGATCCATTTATTCCTGCAGTTTTGAGCTCACTTTTACTGACAGGAGTAAAGTTACCAGTGTATCGAAAAAGTATGACAAGTGTATCATATTTTAGCCATTCCTGTATCTTATCTTTCGAATAAACTGTGCGTTTTGATACTAATGAAACAACTTTATCCAAGTCTTGACCTCTATATATTTGTTCAACTACACCACTACATTCAATACTTTTTCTGTCTACGCTCCTATAAAAAAGTAAAATATCACCTGACTTCAACTCTTTAGTGTTAGAATGGCAAATATAAGCTTTTTTAATAGTATTGGCCTGCGGGCCGTACATACTATGTACATTAGAAAATAAGCCTTTTGATGTTTCACTTGTATCAGGGAAAAGTTCGTCATGATATCCGGGTCTGATAGGAACAATGAATTTATCAACAGATATGTCATCTAAAAAATTAGGGTAAAAATCTATTAAATAAGACATTGCTGACATGCCCTGCCAATTCTTAGGTGGATTCATTTTTTTTAAATAAACATCATCTCTTCCATTTTCGTGTTTACCAGCTACTTTAAACCCGTAATCGGAGCATAAAGAAACTAACATTTCATGTTCTTTTCCATATGTATGAAGGTAAATATAGGCAATTCGCCTTTCAGTTGCATATTTAAAAGCAGTAAAAAGAAGTCGCTCCCCAAGTTTTCTCCCTCTGACAGAAATCCCGACTTTAAAAGTGCATAACTTAAGAGCAATATCATCGAGTGGCTGACCGTTTCCAACTATAATAGGTTTATCTTCTTCCTTGTAAATACATATAGCCAATAGTTCGTTGTCAGTTACACACCAAGCTTTACGGTGATCCTTGGCAACATTTAAATACCAAAAATTAAACTCCGTTTTGCCATAGCCTTCTCGAAGAGAGTCAAAGAATGATTGTTCAACATCAAACTCATGTAAATAATGTTCCTCAATGCCAAATGGTGGAATGGATTCATTTTCTGTTTGGAGCTTTAAAAAGCTAAGAAATTGTTGTAGGTAGTGAACTTGCTCTTGTATTTGCGCTGTTCGTGCTTTTTTATGAATTTCTTTGTCATTTGTTATAAGAAAGTGAGCTGCACCCCTGCATATGGAATAGAGGAGAAGGTTATCGATATTGTCATTTTCACTACTTTGTCTCCATCCAAATTTTTCCAAGACTTGATCATTCGTCATAGGAGGAGATGGTATTAATTTATATTTAGCCATTCTAGAAAGAACAATATCTCTCCGTTTTTCATCCTTATCTCTTAGAATATCTTCCTTCTGACATGGATGCAAAAGTATAGAATGATGATTAAGCTCACATAATCTGCATAATTCAGCAAGGGAAGAATCAAGCTGTTTGTCTGGTTCTTCCAAAGGAATCAATATATTAGTATCAATTAGTATATTCATTAAAGTTCAGTCCAAGTTTCGATTCTTCAAGCCTAGCAATAGCTTTATTTAGATATTGGTTAACAATCAAACCAATTGAATACTCACTTATTTTGCCACGTCGTTTTTCCTTTTCTTTTTCCAGTAAATCTTTCACTTCCTTTAAATAATCAATCTCAGTTGTCAGTTTACTGTTAAAATTAGAGAATTTGTATCTCTCCTCGAAGATATAACTAACGGTTCTTCTCTTTTCTGGGGTTAGTTCAAGCAAAACTCTCACGAAGTCACCTGGAGTAATATATGTAAGTATTGGTATATCATAGAATTTGTTGTCCTCGTGGCCACAAAAAATCATTGCTCTGAAAAATTTATCAGTGTCTTCTTTCATTACATAAAGAAGGGTTCTGGCTTCAGATTCATAGCTTTCAAGTACCGCTTCATCCATTTTATCTGAAATATATTTGATAAGTTCTTTAAATTTTTCCTCATCCTTCGCATAGAAACCTAGTCCGCCCCATGATTCCGCATCAAATATGTTTACAGTTCTGCTATCTTGTTGGGGTAGTTTCTTCTCTTTTTTAAGATGATCAATGTAACCTTTTGAGAATTTAAGAATCTGATCTTTACTTTCGGAATATAGATTAATGTCTGATAACCAAAATAAAATACACGCTACGTGTTTGATTACACCTACCTCATTGTAAGTCATTTCCTCCCATTCTTTCAAAACTGTATTAAAGACTTCATTAAAATCCGAGTCAGATAAGTCCTTTCCATACCATAGTTTTTCCCAGTTAGGCATACTTTCATTTTTAAAGTACCTGCTTTTTTTAATAGTCATCACTATATCTTCAGAAGCGATGAATCCTTTATTAAACCAATCTTGCCAAAGAATGTCTGGAAATAAAGTGTCATTCAAATCATTTGCATTATATTTTTTTCTGATATCCAAGTATTTTTGGTATGGATTGTCCTTATCTTCCGTTTTGAAAATTGAGTGTTTAAAGCTACTATTGAAATTTGAGATATCACTGGACTGTATAGTACCGCTCATAATCTCAAAAGAATAAATGAGAAACACTGCTAAAAAATGGGAGACAAACTCTTTATTATCACTGATATCATTGGGAAGTTTTGCAAAAAAACGGTCAAATTCAGAGAGTGCGTGTCTCAGTACTCTGAGATTTTTATATTCTGAACATTCATAAAGTTGAATTATATGTGATTGGTTATCAATAATCGCTGTTTTTGCTGTATCACATAGAAGTAGATCAATAAAACGGCCAAGAGCCTCTGATATTTCAGGGCTTATTTCAAAAGTTTTCCCAACGAGTTTTTCTTTAATCCGCATGTACGAATGGAGTTTGGATTTATCATTCTCTTCCCTTTCAATAATTTCATTCTCATTAGCAATAATAATTACTTTAAAACCAGAGTGTTCGACAAATTTATTAATATAGCCCAAGATATCACAGACTGGCATTGAGCACCTTTCAAGATCATCAAAAACTAATACTTTCCCTTTAGCAGAATTCATTGAATCGACTATTTCTTTGTTCAAACTATCAAATTGACCATCAAGGTTTATTTTTGTTGTGATTCCGATTAAGTTTTTAGCTAATTTTCCAAGCAACTTCATACTCTTAGAAGCCAGAAATGGGTGTAATTGCCTGAAAAATTCGTTCTCGATATCCTCAATGGATGTGATTCCATATAAACTGATATATATATATTCTTGTTCATTTTTGTTAAGTTCTTTGAACCAGTTCTTAATGAACCATGTTTTTCCGGTCCCCCACAATCCTTTAATAAGAATTGCATACTCTGGTGAGGTAAGTGAGCAATAATATGTAAGAAAGTTACAAACATGTTGATTATTGGATTCCATAGCTTTCTCCTCTGAGATAACAATCCATATAAGAATTTTGTACGGTTTCAAAAAAAATAGAAGACTAAAACAAAATTCCACAAAAGAGCTTTTCTTAGTGGCTTTTTCCTAGTTACTATTTAATTAATAAAGTTTCCTCGCAACCCTCTCAGCCCACGGTAGCACATACCTGTCGAAGTCATCCATCGCAGCTTCCTTTAAGGTTTCAAAGGGTTTTTCATCAACAAAGCCTGACATATCCTTACACTTACGATCATTATCGCATGTGTACGAGTCGTACCCTGGAAATTCCGAGCGAGCCAACCTGGCATTTGAATTCATAACATCCAGGCACTCATAAAGCAGAGCATCCCAGTTTTTAACCAGATCAGTGAGGGCGTATCGTTCCTTGAATCGGTGCCTGGAATAGTAAACTCCGACATGTGTTATTTTGGGTGAAGGTTCAACTTCATTGAATCGCCTGCGACGGCCCCGGATTGTCATTCTGCCTGCTTCACAGAGTATTGTATACCCAAGGAGCTGTCGGAAATAGTCGCCAGTTTTGTTGAAATCCTTCACTGATTTAATCTCCCACAGAGTGTCATCAATAAAAAAATCAGCATCTGCTTCTCGGGCAATAACAGTGCCCATCCCGAATTCCGGATTCAGTACGCAAACCTTTGACACTGGAAACAGATCCGGTGATAGTAAATCCATCATACTGCGTAGAACCGAATGGTCCTCTGGTGTACTATCGATTATCTCTATCCCAGCTCCTCTGTATGTCATTTCAACCTGAGCAAGTTGGAATGCTGCCTTCAGGAGCTCCTCAGACAGCTTGCCTGTTAGCAGATATTTATAAAACTGCCGCCTTGCTTCAGGAATGATTCCCTTGAGATCTTCATTGTGAATGTATTTCCCTTCACAGAACCAAAGTCCACTCCATGCTGCTGGATTCTGTCTCTTGAGGTAAAACCTCATCAGGAAGTCAAAAGCCGTCCCCAGGATCGTCTCTCTTCCTTCCGGAAACTGAACCAGCAGTGGAATGTCCGTCTTCTGCACAAGCCTCCCACGCAGCCTCACATGGTGTTTAAAGGCATCTCTTATTCCATCAGATTTCAAGAAGGTCTTAATCGGCATGGCAAAAACAATAGGAAACAAAGCAATATATTTCAAGTTGAATTTTCGAACCAGATCTTCTGTTTCTGCTATTCACTCTCAAGTAGCTTGAAGGCTTCCTCAATGGAGATTTTATCTTCATCCCTGATCTCCTGATCCCAGGGGTATTCATCTCCACGCAACACATATCTTGAACCTTCAAAGGGGCTTCCTCCTTCAGCAAAGCGACAATAAAGGTGGGGACCGTTATATTCGTCTTCAATGGGATCAAATTCAACAATATTGCGATAGGGAAGTCTCTTTAATGGCCACACAGGAGTCAGGCGGTCTTTTAAACGTTGATCCTTTTTGTGTTCATATGGAATCTCAGCCCATTTGTGATCGGTAAAAATGATAATGTCAATAGGCCACCCTACAACCTCGATTCCCCCAAAATAAAAATCCCACAGTTCTACCTTAAACCAACCGTTAAAGGCATTTTCATCCCAATCAGGGTACGTTGTTCCATCAGCCGAATGGACAATTAATTCACTGCTTTCAAACTTTAAATGTGGAGCATAACGGCAGGCTTCGTAATCGATTTTCTTTTTTAACAGCAGCTCATGGAGCTTTTTTTTCATCGCAACATTTGCGACAATCTGGCGCTCGTTGCGACGCATGTTACCGTGTTCAGAGATATGGAAATAAGCAAACAGTAAGTCCTTCCGGGTAGTGCGCAGCATCATGTCAAGAACTGACTTTCCCCAAATGATAAGTGTGCCAATTCCCTTCTTCTTAGCGTAATCCTCTATCTTTTCAAAATTATTCTTTCCAACGTCGCAAGCAAGAATAAAAAGAAAAACATCAGGAACATCATTGAGACTCACTGCATGGTCAACAGCAGACTGGAGCTGCTTTATAGTAATTTTTTTATATCGTTTACACTGTACATACCAGCTGCGATTGACCCCATCTTCAGTTTCTTCAACGCCTAGAATGTCAATTCCATCATCTGAACCACTCTTTCCATAGGGTCTCAGATCTAACCATGGACGGTAAGAAGAAAGTATTGCGAGTGAAAGATCCTCAAATCTTGCTGGATCAAGGTCTTCAAAATGTAGGGGAGTCCGAACTGCTGTTATCATTTTTTTATTTCCCGACAAGGTCTGTTACCAGAATTTCCACCATGGTTTTCTTGTTGGCAAGGAAAGCTCTTTGATTATTTTTCTAGCCCACACTAGAGCTTCATTGCCGTTAAATGTTTTCCCTTCTTCAGTGTCCATCAAAAGTCCACCAGTAATATCAGTAAGGACAGCAGAAGCAATAACTGCTGTAGCAAGTTCTGCAAACTCTGTATGCGTTACAAAGGATATCTGAACAGGTAAATTCTCTGGAACTCCAATCTCAGTGAGTTCATTTTTTTCAACCACTGAATAATAGTATTCAAATCCTCCTGTCATTTCTTTAAACTTACAGGGAAGAAATCCAGAAAATTCATGAAGGTTGAAATCAGTATCAATCATCACCGGGAATCCAGCTTTAGTTATTGCAGATTGCCATTCATCTGGAGTTGGCACACGACCTTCTGGTATATGTACAAGAATATCAATTGACATGGGGTTATCCTTTATTTTTTTTCTCATCCCATGTCTCTAACACGAATATAGTTAAAGTATGGGCAGAATGAATAGCAAGACGAGCATGGCGTGGCATAAGATTGTATGTCTTCCTGCCCTGCCCATGGGCAGAACTTGCATGAGTTCGTAGAGATCCAATGCCATCAACAACAGATAATATTCCCGACAGAATCTTCTTGAGGTCATCATCTTCAACATTGCTGGGATCAAACCCAAGATTAGACCTTACAACCTTCCAAACACTTTGAAGGTCTTGTTTTTGGGGCATTTCGAGCCCCTCATCTGCGATGTATACTTTAAATGTAGACTCTAAAATGTTGCAGGCTGCAGAAACAGCTTCCCTAGGTTCAGAATTCACGTTCGTTAATGCTCGTTGAAACTCAAACTCAATAGAGGGGATGTTTCTTGCTAGAATCATCTCTTTAAGCGACATACTGGGAGAGGAACAACCATCTGAAATAATTCCCCCAGGTATGTACTGAAGGTTACATCTTGCGAGTGTCGAAGTAAGCTTTTCTTTAAAAATAAGTTTTCCAAAGTTAGGTGATTGTATTCCCCAACTCTTCAACTCTTCATCAGGAATTTCCATGTAAGGTTCAATCAGTTTTCCAAGAATAGATAGAGGGTTATCGGATTCCTTGTTAATTCTTCTGAGCCACTCTTGGGTTTTTAAGCCTTTTGTTCCCTCTGGTGGCTCACCAGGTGCATCAGCGTATTTGAACAGACTGTTTATTTTTACATGGGACTCCAATTCTGGGAGGTGGTCTACTATAACTGCAATAAGTGGTGCTGGTATCTCTTTTTTCATAGTGGAATTGCTGGATATGGCTCATGCTCCTTTGGTCGTTTAAACTGATCCTTATAAAAATAGAACATCTGATTAGATTTAAGTCAAGGGCAATTATCAATAATGGCATGACAATAAAGGCACCGCAAAGATCCCCAGCGATCTCGCTGATCGTTCCCTGCCACCGGACAAGCAAACACATCCCCCATGCCCTTCGGAGCGATCCTGAGTGCTATTTTGAACCACTGGATTGTGTGATGTCCGGAATTTGTTATTGTAACTTTTGCCCTTACTGCGTATACTCGTTAAAACGGAGGGAACATGGAAACTACTGGAGTATACTGGTTTGTGGGAGCGATGCAGAATGATGAGGATCTTACGGCTGAGTTTGTAAGAGATGGAGTCTGGCGTAACGGATATGAAGACAAGTATCTGGATCTGGTGAAATCAGTCAAAGTGGGTGACAGGATCGCGATTAAAGCAGCATATACGCGAAAAAAAGGCCTTCCTTTTGATAACCGAGAGCATACAGCCTCAGTGATGAGCATAAAAGCTACTGGTATTGTTACCGGGAATTCAGGGGATGGACATGAACTTAAAGTCCAGTGGAATGCCTTGACTGAACCCAGAGAGTGGTTTTTCTTTACCAGCAGATTCACAGTATGGAGGATTATTCCGGATAACTGGATGAAAATCGCCCTCATAGACTTCGCTTTCAACAACAAGCCCCAGGATCTGAATCGATTCCGCAATGATCCTTTCTGGGCTGAGAGGTTCGGAGATACCCGGAAGTATGCCAGTAACCTTGAATGGATACCGTTTTTTGAAGAGATTGCAGATAAGCTCCTTGGCTACAAAAACCGTCGCAGTGAGCTCATAAAAGGACTTCAGGCAATAGGGGCGAAATTTGATGGTTTCATACCGCTTATGGACAAAACTCCTGATGGCAAAAGCGTGCCCCTTGAAGACATCTGCCCTTTTACGACCATGGCTTCTCTAAACAGGCAGCTTAAACTATCAAATAGGATTATACTCTCAAAACAGCTCGCTGATTTCCTTGAAGTAAAGACACCAGTTCCACGGGATTTTGACGGTGTACCTACAGTAAACAACCAGAACTCTTGGTTTTTCGGAAGGAAAGGAAATCGTGCAGAAGGCGATATTGACGGACTGTGGGATCTTTTCGAGACGGCCCTGAAGTACGCTGACAACCCTGAGTTGCACGATGAGTTCATTGCTACTTACGACAAGGTGTCGGCACAATTCAATGCAGGGTGGCTGATTACTATCGGGATGTTCTGGGCACGTCCATGGTCGTTCCTGCCTCTGGATAACACAGCCCGAACTTATATCATAAACAAGCTCAATCTGACAATCGGGAACAGTGGTCATGGTAAAAGAGCAAGTGGATCTGATTATATGAATCTCATTAATGCCCTTGAACAGAGGTTCCAGGAGCCACACTTCCCGGTTCATTCGATTCCAGAGTTATCCATGGCAGCATGGAGATATCGTGATAACAAACCATTTCTTGATACCCCGGAAGAGGAACCCACTGACCCGGAGGTTCAGGAAGAAAAGTTCGATGCAGTCAGGCTGCCGCCTTATACAGTCGAGGACATCCTGACAGATGGGTGTTTCATTGAGCGTCCTCGACTTATGGACATGCTTATTAAATGGCGAGAAAAGAAAAACCTTATCCTTCAGGGGCCTCCTGGAACGGGTAAAACATGGCTTGCACGACGTCTGGCCTATGCCCTGATGGAAGAGAAGGCCGAGCAAAACCTCCGTGCAGTGCAGTTTCACGCAAACCTTTCATATGAAGACTTTGTTAGAGGGTACCGTCCAGTAGGTGACGGAAAACTGGCTCTGGCAGATGGTCCGTTCATGGAAATCATTCAAGCAGCAGTGAAAAATCCTGATTCCAAGTACGTGGTTCTTATTGAAGAGATAAACCGTGGTCAGCCTGCAAGAATATTCGGCGAGATGCTGACATTGCTTGAGGCAGATAAACGCACACCAGATGAAGCGCTGGAACTGTGCTATCACCGGGAAAACGAGCGAGTTTACATCCCTGATAACCTTTATGTTATCGGAACAATGAACGTCGCAGACAGGTCTCTGGCGCTCGTGGATATGGCCTTCAGAAGGCGTTTTGCATTCATCAATCTCGAACCGACCCTGAACGAAAAATGGATGGACTGGGTGCACACAACCAATGATGTTCCGCTGGATTTACTCCGGGAAATCAGAAGCAGGGTTACTGCACTTAATGTTACTATTGCAGCTGACTCCAGGCTGGGGACTCAGTTCCGTATAGGGCACAGTTACTTTACTCCCGAGCGTTATTCCAGAAAGGAAGACGCTAAAAGCTGGTATAGGCAGGTCGTTGAAACGGAAATAGGCCCTTTGCTTGATGAGTACTGGTATGATGATCCAGAGCAGTCTGCAAAGGCCGTAAAGAATCTTGTTGAGGGAATTTAAACCATGGTCAATATGGTAGGTAAAATTCCGGTACGTAACCTGTGGCTTTTAATGCTGTATGCATCGGACCTTTACCGACACCTCGATCCACAAAAGGTGAAAATCGAGGATGCACCTGATGAAATCGCAGACCTTGTTGCTGAAATCCTGTGTACTGAAGTCGAAAAGCGGGTACGAAAGAATCTTACGTCGGGTTATATGGACACCTCGGAAGTAGTTTCCAGAGTCAGAGGGCGCATCGATGTTCTGACTACAGAGCGCAAAAGGC
Organism: Myxococcota bacterium; assembly: GCA_018821305.1. Lineage (GTDB taxonomy): Bacteria > Myxococcota_A > Polyangia > HGW-17 > HGW-17 > JAHJMN01. The sequence continues at coordinate 16,811 of JAHJMN010000076.1, read as the reverse complement.
TCATGGATAAAGGAAAAGTCGCATGCACGTTTTCGGACTTCTCTGTAAATACTGTAAGAAATCGGTTAGTTAAGGGTGCATTAGAGCGAATTTCAGGTTACGTAACACGAAAGCATCTCGGTCAAAGGAGCCGAAGTCTTGCTAAAACTCTCGATGCAATGGGGGTATATGGGAGCATGCCCTCAAGGGTTGAAATTTCCCGTGAGTATTATGGTCGAAATGATGCTGCCGACCTTCGAATGATTGCAGCTGCCCGTCTTGCCTGCGACCTTGCTCTTCCTACTGAAGACTCTGGAACAAACCATCTGAACGCACCTGAGCGAAAAGAGACATGGGTTCGGCACCTGTTTGAACGTGCTGTTGGTGGATTTTATCGCCATGTGTTACCATCACCTGCATGGAAAGTGCTCACTGGCATTCCCTACCGCTGGCCCGTTGATGCCATGAGCGAAGGAATGGAGTCAATCCTGCCGGGAATGAGGACTGACATTATCCTTGAGCATGAAGCACAGAGAATCGTTATCGACACGAAGTTCACGTCTGTGCTCACTCAGGGTTATCACCGCGACCAGAGCCTGAAGTCCGGGTACATTTATCAAATGTACACCTATCTTAGAAGCCAGGAGAAGGCAGGTGATCCGCTCACACTGAACACTGTCGGACTGTTCATCCACCCATCTGCAGGACTGAACGTCGATGAGTTCTTCACAGTCCAGGGCCACCAGATTCGCTTCAAAACCATCGACCTTACAGCCACTGCAATGAGCATAAGGACCGAGCTACTGCACGCAATACCAGGTCTTTATGAGGTATCCTCCGGATTTAGCAGAGTAAATTCGCAGGTGCATTAGGGTGAGTCGAGAAACTCTCTTTATACATTCATATAGTACATTTTCTCTTTCTTTCTACACGCGTAGTATTTAGAGTGAGTCTAATGTAAGTTGTTAGATCGCAAATAATAACATAGCACTTATCCCCTAAAGGGTGGGTTTTGAGCCATGACCGCTGCTGCCAAATCCGGCACACCGTTTTACGTTTCTGGCGGCAGTTTTCCTTAATAGTTATATATACTTATCTTCTTTTCTGCCAAATATTCATTGAAAACAAAAATAAAAATTCAAGAAGAGAAAAAAAATTGTACTAAACAAGAAGTACAGAAATAAACATTCAGGTAGAGTTTACCCTCGTTTTTGGCAGAAAATTCCGCAAAGTCGCATGGCTGCTGGCTTGGATGCCTGCCAAAAATGAAATTCCGAGTGGTGGAAATGGCAGGGAAGGATGTCATAAAAAGAGACAGATTCTCGTTACAATCATTATAAAGGATAAACGCGGTCTTATTGCCTCCCAGCAGGACCATGCCATCACCGGATTTCCAGTTCGAAAGAGTTGGAATCCCGGATGTCACTGAGCCGGAACGGGACTTTTCTCCCTGAAAACGGGAGAAATTCTGGAGAACTCCCGTGACATAACATGTTGTATTTACACGACATATTGAATACGGACGGGAGTTAGGGAGAAAATCCGGTATCCTTTTATATATACAATATGTGTACTCTCTTCTCTTTTTTTTTCCTCTATAAAGTATATAGAAAAAACTCCCTTTTCTCCCGTTCGGATCGAGAACCTCAAGGATTACGTCATCTTATAGACGGGAGTTTGTGTTGCGGAACTCCCGTTTTCAGGGAGTTAAAGTCCCTGAGGTGGGAGTCGCATCCGATTTTGCTCAACCGGGCTTTCTGATCCTTCTGATCACCTCCATGCTCAGGAAGTGTCATTACCACCCTTCAGGCTTAGCGAACGATCCCTGTGGTTTTCTCGAACCACTGGATGTGATAACTGACCATGCTTTGTGCTTTAAAAAGTTGGTGAACCGCTGCTTCCGGAGCCACCTTCCAGATCCTTCTGATCGCTTCCATGCTCAGGCAGAGTCATCACTGCCCTTCAGACTTAGCGAGCGATCCCAGAGGTCTTCTCGAACCACTGGAGAGGACGTCCAAGGCCGACCCTGTGCGTCCTCTGGAACACTTTGTAATCACAAACAATATTGTCAAAGTGGACGGGCTGGACGACCTTTTGGGCACAACTCTTTACTCTTTTATTCTTTCATCTTTTACTCTTTTTTTTTTATCAAATTTTAAAGAAAAAGGTAGTCCAAGTCGTCCAAATTGCAAAATACCACTGCAATCACCGGCAGTTACCTGTGGACGACCCCCCTCCGTCCGCGGACGTCCACTTGAGGAGATCTCTACAGGTTGGCGTGTTGTATGGGCCGCGATATGGGCCGGGTGGGGTTGAGGGCCTGCTTTGCGGGGTGGAGTCTTGTGGGATGCTTGAAAGGTTTGTGGGGTGCTGGTTTAAACGAGGGGGATTGCGGAAGTTCGCCAGTATAAGCTCACTCAGCTCGCGTTTGATGTGTATTTATTTATGTTGTTGTAATTATTGCTAATATCCAATTATTGGCATTTTCTCAACAGGGATAGGATTTCTCACAGTCTGGTTTGCATAGTATAATGATATGGGCTGCACTAGTTAAGTAGTTAATATCATAAAATAAATTATAGACATGCTTTTTTAACGAAAATTTCACTTTTATGGGCAACTATTTTTCTGATATGGCGACAATCGGAGAGAAGGTTTTTTATCTTGCCTTTAAAGGAGTTATTTATATGAAGAAAATATTGATTATGTTCAGTGTAGCTGCATTCGGCCTTATGGGATGCGACGACGATTCAACGAGTAACAATAATAATCCGGCTCAGGGTACGCTGGGTGGTGAGTGTTACCCAAACGGCACCTGTAACGAGGGACTTGAGTGCGATGGAAACAACGTCTGCGTTGAGGAAATCATTGAACAGGGCAAAGAAGGTGGGCCGTGTTATGAAGACGATACCTGCGATGACCCACTTGTGTGCTTTAACGACATCTGCCGCACTGCTGGTGGTGAAAACGGACCCTGCTTCGAAGATAACACCTGCACGGGTGAGCTTGAATGTATAGTTGACACCTGCACATTAACGGGTGAAACAGACACCCCATGCCGCCTCGATGGAAGCTGCGGAGCACAGCTTGTGTGCGAAGAAGGCACCTGCAGAACCGACCTGGATGAAGACGGATACAGTGAAGCGAATGACTGTGATGATTACAATTACAGGATTTTTCCGGGAACCATTTCCCAATGCACCTCGGATTGTGCCTGGGGAACCCAAGTCTGTCAGAATGACGGAACGTTTACAACCTGCAGTGCTTCAACTGATTGTGCCTGCACTACTCCGGGAGAACTTGAAGAAGCAGAGTGCCGGTTCTGTGGCTGGGGATATCAGCGCTGCGGTGAAGATTACCAGTGGGAAATGCCCCTTGAATGCTACGATTCAGGCTCATGCCTTGAGGGAACTATCGAAACTGAAAGCTGCGGCTTTTGTGGGACTCGTACACGCATGTGCGGCCCCGACTGTGAATGGCTTGCATGGAGCGAATGCACAGGTCAGGGCGAGTGCCAGGCTGGTCTTCAAGAATACACCACTGACGACTGTACGCCGCTGGGTTATGTAAGAGAGCGCGAGTGTGATTCCCAGTGTAACTGGGTTGACCTTGGCGATTGCACCGGTGATTGCCTCATTGCACCCCGCACCGGAGGCACCTGGACCGACGGCACCCCGGACTTCAAAGACGAAGTCTGCGTTCCCGCAGGCCCGTTCTATTACGGTGATGATTATGATAACACTTATACAAATGACCCAATGCAGATAGTCTATCTGAGCCAGTTCATTATTGATATATATGAAGTTTCAAATGATCGCTATCGTGAATGCGTTGATGCTGGCATGTGTGTCGCTCCTTCAGACCTTGAACAAACAACATATTTCGATTTAGAAAAAGGCAACCATCCTATCGCCGGAATAACCAGGCAGGAAGGAATTGCATTCTGTAACTGGGATGGCGGTAAAACTTTGCCGACAGAAGCGCAATGGGAAAAAGCAGCTCGGGGTCCTTATCCAAGAAACAATATTAGACCGTGGGGAGACGAGATCCCAACTTGTGAAATAATGAACAGTTATGATTGTACTGTCCCAGATATGTATACAACACCCGTTGATTCTTATCCTAATGGTATTTCATATTATGGATTATATAACACTTTAGGCAATGTGGCCGAGATGATACTTGATACAATGGGTGATGATAATTTAAATTATTCTAATATAGATTTAATAAATCCATTTTATAATGTTGCAGGAACTAATACTTTTGCAAGGAAAGATAAAGGATTTTTATTCGCATTAATTGAAGCAAGATTAACAATGCGTAACCAAACATCTTATTTATCAAAATCTGGCGTCTATGGTTTAAGATGTGGAAGATATGCTTTTTAATAGGAAATAAAATGGAGAACTAAATATGAAAAATTATTTTTGGCTTTCAATAATTCTACTTGCAATTATCGGCTGTGAAAACACTAGAAAGGATAACTATAATTCTCAGCCTGTTGAGCTTACTAAAAAGAGCAGCCGTTTTGTTAATGGAAGGCTCAGTCTTGATACAGGTGTTTTTGTTCACAATGGGGAAACTTGGACTCATGTAATGGGTGCGAATAACGAAGTTGAAAAAGAAATTAATTTTGACGATATACAGCGAGTCCTGTTCTACCAATGTCAAACAGAGATTGAACAGAATTATCCATTAATTCAAATTTCGCCAACTCAATCAATTTCATGTACTAACACTACTGAGACTGAAAACATTGAAAATAAATGCGTAGAACAAGGCACTGGTGATTTATATACAAACTCCCTTTGTACTCAATCTATTTATACTTGTATTGGTTATAAAAACCTGGAACTTGCAGAATCAGCAACTGAAAAAACGATTTCAGGATATGCTGTTGATTATAACTACACTGGCACAAACACAATCCCTGATGTTCTACCTTTTTATACAGAAAGCACCTTTAAAAATAAAGTTAAGTGTGATGCTTCAATTTCAGAAAAATATGCGTCTTCTGACAGAATATACAGTACAGATGGGGATACAGTTGGTACTTGCGGTTCTGCTACCTTTAATTCAAATGGAATGGGTGTTGATGCTTCTCCCTGCAACTTCTCGATGACCATTGGGCCTCAGAAGCCTGAGATTAAGACGTGGCTTTACAGAGCGGCTCTGGATGCTTTTGAGCGGGCTGGCATCAGTGCTTCAAGGGTACTCAGGGATCCATCGGGTTTTGCACTGGTTATGTCTAGTGCTTCCAAGAAAGAGTATGGGATTGAACTCAATCCAACATTGAAGAAAAAGTTTGCAGTAGAGTTTTTTGAAGTCATCGAACGTTATATGGAGACTGTGGACAAACTTACAGCAAATCAACTTGCCGTAGCCTCACTTAACTCTCAGACGGCAGATGGAAGCAAGAGCAGAAAGGCAATCTGGACTGACCTTGAGAACAGTCGCAGTGCCGCTCTCAAAATCCTGCTTGGAAAAACCGGTGATACAATTGATGATGTTGACGGTGTAAATGTAGATACCCTTCTTCCAGCCTGTGAGACTCCTGTTAAAAATGATTCAGTAAGGAAAGCTATAACGTTTTTGAGAGCTGCAAAACCTGCGGCTATTTTTGATGGAACCAAGACCATTAGCGATGTTGCGAAAGATGCGAATAAGGTTCTGACTGGGAATGACAGTCTTGTTAGTGATATGACATACAATCTCGGGTTCGGTGAAAGTGAACTTGCGATGGCAAGATCATATCTACAGAATGAAAAGCAGACTTTCAGAAGAATCAACATTACCAAACAACTGACAAAATCTGGAGATACCATTTCACAACTGGAAGACCTGAGTGAACCAAACAACCTTCCGCCGACATTTTATCAGGCTCAGTTAATGGGAATCAATCCTGTGAACGTCATAGAGGATGAAAGCGTTTCAGCGGCCGATTATTTTAAAAGCACAACAGTAGTACACCCTCAGCGAAGTGCTCATGAGTTTCTTGCTTACATGCGTGACTCAGCCTTGAAAGCTCTGTCACACAATCAATGGGATACAGATGATGAGGTTAAAAAGCTTTATGGACATGCAGCTAAAATGACGTCTGTAAAAGCCGGGAAGTACAAGTTGCTTGTACAGACCTCACCGGGTAGTGAAAACGCTTATAGCACATTTACAATAAAAGGATTGTTTGATATGGCCACAGACAGTAGACTTGTATTAGTCAATGATAAAACTGTAGGCTTTTCAGAGGACAACGCTGGCTATTATTGTATTACCAGTGGTAAAGTTGGTGGTGTGGAGTGTACAAAGGGCTTATTTATTGCACATGCTAATGTATCTGGTTCTCCTGACTTTGATCCCGATCCAGTTGCTGACTTCATGCCTTCTGATCCAAATTATTTATATGATTACTATTTGCAGTTCAGTTATTATATGTCTGTTAGTATAGAACATGATAATCTTAGATATCATGTGTTTTTGCGTCATGGAACATCTCCGAATTATTCTTACGAGTATATTACGAGCGTTGATCTTTCAAAATTCCCTGCGCCTTCACCTGAGGATGACAGTTACACAATAGAGTTACCTGTGGGTGGTGAAATTCTTTCCGATGCGGGTAAGCTTACAGACCGCAATACCGGGGAGTGCAGCATACCTGAAGTGAACTGCACTGGTATTAATAACAAATTTGTTCCTTCTCTTGAGACTGAGACAATGGATGATGGGGATGGTTACGAAAACTCCTGGAAGTACTACTTGAGGGAAGCTAAAGATGCTGCGGCTACGGCGGATGCGCTTGGCAATCAACTTATTGAAAACGGTCTTGCCCTTGATACCAAGGCAGAAGAGGCTGCATTGGCTTTAGCGGAGATATGCGGTACAGCGGTTTCACCGATGGATGTTTTTGATGATCCTGATACTCAATGCAGCGGATGTAATGCATTTGATGAGTTTACAGCGGCAAACCCGTCACTTTCGAGCTGTCTACCCCAGGAAGGTGATACAATTGACATTGTAAGCATAGGTCCGAAACTTTCATTGTGGAAGGTTCGTGATGATGGAGCGTATTGTGATTGCCGAGATCTTACCGGAACTAACTGTCCTCCAACGTGCCCGATACTTACAGACAAAAACAAAGGTTCATACACGCATTCTGACCTCCGGTGGCTTGATATACCAGAGGAAAATAGTCTGAACCTCGTGTATGAATCTGCAAGTACATTGGATGAACCGGAAAGTGGATTTACTTGTAAAAAACTTAATGAATTCAGAGACGAATGGGAAAAAACCAATCCGGACAGGACCAAACTTGAAGGTTTTTACAATTCTCTTCGAGACTCTGGCTGGATGGATCCTGTATATTTCAAAGCCTTGCTGACACAAGTTACTTTGAATCTCGATCCGTTTTACCACTATAAACTGAAGAAAAATGAAAACGTTATCTGGTCTACATATAGAATGGACTATAAAAATATTCCAGGGCAGGAAGGTGTCTTCAAAGAACCATGGCTTCAAAATATAAAAGATATGGAGTTGAGTCCAACAGAGCATGCTGAGTATAATCCAGGAAGCGAAGGGACATACCCAAATGGAGAAACTTCCACATATTGGTTTTATGCAGAATGGCAAGGAGAATATGTAAAACGAAGAATACTCCTCGGAAGTCGGCTGTCGGATATTTTTAAAACTCTTAGCATCCTTGCAGCAACAAGATCGGGTTATAGTTATCCTTCCAGAGATTTACGTGGGGATTCCAATGATTATGTTGCAAACAGGCTTCCTTATACGTCATTCCCATATAGAGGAATAAGTGTAGATGGCTCACCCGATGGGCTTGATGAAGATGGTCGTGTATGCGTACGATTAGATAGTAATGATATCGATAATTATAGGATTCCTGAAATTACTCCTTATGATGGAAAAATCAATGAGTACCTTTCTGATCAGAAAGATACTTCTGATGATGATGCGAGGCGTGCCGTATTGAAGGCTAACTATTACTTAGCTGGCAGTATGAATCGATGTGATTTTGAAAACAGTCGGATTTATTTTGATGATTACCATAAATTCACAGGACAAGAATATCCACTTAATATCGATGAAAAAATAAAAGCGCTGTGGTTGGATGGTGGAACCGGCATTACTTTAAAGGAAATCCTTGTAGAAAAGAACTATCAAGGTTTACCAATTGTTGATGATGTTAGAAGTGGGACTTGTGAGGAGCCTTATCGACTTGGAAGATTTGAGATTTCCAGGGAGGAACTAACTGCTCAGGTTGACGTTTGCCTTGATGGTCATCGGTTATTTGATGCCCTTGAGTTTGCATGTCATTTTGCAGAGGTTATAGAACCATCATGTACAGATGTACAGGATATAGAGGCTAGTACATTTACTTTCAATGACGAGCTTGACCTTGTTAAACTTGCTGCAAGGATGAAGTGCGCTGCAAATGAGATAAACGACGGCATTCAGCGCATGTTATTTTACAATGTGCCCAAAGCTATTGTTGATACAAAAAATGGAAACGGAGAATATGCAAATTATCAGGGTGCTATAAAAACTGCCTATATTGATATTGACACAGCGATGGTGGATCTGGCTGGATCAATCAAATCAGTACCCGAGATAATGCACACCATGGGTCTTTTAGTAAAAAGCTCTGCACTCAGTATCAGACTCATCAATCAGCAGAGCAAAATAGCTGATCTTAATGCGAAAGTACAGTTGTGGCGAACCTATATTTCATTGATTGAAACACTTCAACGTTCATGGAAACATATTACTGATGCATTTACCAAGGACGCTCCTAAAACTTTAGTGACTGCAGGTGCAAATTTAGCAATAAACCTTGGTTTTGAAGCGGCAAAAGGTGGTGCGCTTGGGTATATCGTATCGATGCAGCACGATATTATTGACCTTCAGAGACAGGCTGCTGGAACTCAGGTGGAGCTTGAGATTCAGCGACTCATGACAGGTCTGAGTGAAAAATTAATAGCTTTGAGTGATGCTCTGGATGCGATACAGATTAAGTCGAATAATCTTAATAAAGCCTATGATAGTCTCAATTCACTGAAGAAAAAGGCAGAAGCTCTTGCAGGTCGGGCAGCTCTGGCTGGAAGTAACAGTGCAGGTCAAGTATATCCCACAAATACAGTAATGAGGCAGCGATACAATACCAACCGAATCATGTACGAGCAGGCTTTAGAGAGAGCCAAAAAAGCTGCATTCGTAGCAAGAAGAGCAATTGAATTCCGCCTTGGTGAGAATATGAGCGAGATGCATCAGAGTCAGACGATGGTGAATGCTCCATCGGAATGGGTTGACAGCCTCTGTACGGTTACAGGTATAAACTACAGTGAAATCAGAACAGAAGCGACAGAAGATGCTTCTAAAACCGGGGATTATTCAGCCCAGTATATTGGCAATTATGTTCAGAAACTGAGTGATTTCATGTCTTCATACAGTTCCAAGTATCCGTACATGGATGGAGATGATATTGCGGTAATAAGTATGAAGGATGACATCCTCAAAAAACTGAATGCCTGTGAAGTAGAGAGCTATAATATTCTGTATTTCTCAGGAAATCTGAAATTCGGTGGTTTTGACTATGATACAGGTGTGTCTTTTGGCTGGGCCCGTGATGAAAATCTTTGCACTGATGCTGTAGGTGGGCCACTTGAAGGTTCCTGCCTTGATGTCAAACCTGAGAATATACAAGTTGATGATATGCCTTTGGATGCCACATCTTTAATTCAGGAAGGTCTTGGCACCGGCGATGTAATCACTGCTATTTCAATCAGAGACGCAACAGGATATCTTGATGAAGATAACCTGACACAGAACTACCCAGCAGGAACACTTTATGGTGGATACTACGAGCAGGTTTCAGACTATCAGGATCCTGGTAATTACGGGCTTTCATTCTGGTATAAAAACCCTGGTTACTCCTCTGCAAAGTTTAAAGTCGAGCTTATTCCAGAGTTTGGTAATACTGCGGTTTTCGTGCCTTCATCGTGGGATCCTGCAACCCCTGAACAATGGCAGAAAGTTGTAATCCCCGTATCTTTAAATGATTATGGCAGAATTACTGTTCGGATCTATCCTTCTGAAGATGATGAAAGTCCAACAAATGGCAGAGTCGCACTACCTGTTCCAGGCAGAGTTTTAGTATGGGGTCTTCAGTTACAAAAAACTGATCACACTTCAGAATGCGTTGGGTTCGATTGCGAAACACAGCCATATGCTCCCACAACGCATAAGCGAGTAATCGTATCCTCCGGCTGTCCTGATTTAAAAGGAACGAATTTCCGTAAAGGATTTAAAAAATTCTGTACATGCATTAACAATTTTGCACAGTGCACACCGCAATCCGACGATTACAGGTGTTTCTGGGAGCAGACCTTTACAATCAGTCTGGACGAGATAGAAAAAGGTTATTACCTGCCGACAAGTGCAATCGCCGAAGGAAACTTCAACTACAGGCACAAAATGGTTGCAGTAAACCTGGTTGGAACGAACCTGATCAATTGCGAAGGTGCGGATGCATACAACTGCTTCACAAACGCCTACATACCTTATACTCTGATCCACAATGGTTCTGTAAAAGTCAGAAACCATCAATGGATCACCAATAGTTTCGACATTTCCACTGCAAAGATTGAGCATGCAAAAGCTCTTGCCGCGGAAGTTGTTGTAACGAATCCTATGACAAGCAATCACCAGTCATTGATCGCTCAGTATGAAAAGAAGGAGTTAAGAGGACGTCCATTAAACGGTACTTACACGATAAGGATCTGGGACACACCGTATCTTAACTGGAATGCTCTTGAAGATATCCAACTTATCTGGAGATATCATTACTGGGCAAGACATTCAAACTGACAAGGGTCGTTTTTTTAATCGTTGATCCGGGCTTCGCAGTAGGCGGGGCCCGGCGGAGATGTTGATATGAGACGTATAGTTACGGCTTTGCTTATATTATTTGCAGTGGCAGGGTGTACAGATGAGTTTATGCCTGAAGGTCCGGATGGGGGAGATACGATTCAAAAGGCGGGGACGAAGGCGGGAATTTCACTTTCAAAAATCTGGGGGAGAAGGTCTGAAGTTGTAGCTTTGAATATTTATGGCTCAGGCACATCGTTCACCACCAGTTCTGTGGTATCAATCAGTGGTACAGGGATAAGTGTAACCTACAATCGCCGAAGCTCGACATGGATAGAAGCAACATTTTCAATTTTACCTCTTGCCACTTATGGACCGAGAACTGTAACTGTAACAAATTGCGTTGGTTCCTCAAGTTGCGCGGCAACTTTCACTGTTTATAACAGCACAGCATCAGCAAATCCCAACTACAGATTTAGAACGGGCACTGTAACTCATACAGTTACGGGAACCTACACTGCCTTTTCCTCAAGTTCAACCTCAGTAACAACATCAAATTCCTGCATGAATGCGGCATATACTTATATTAGTGCAACACAAGCTACAGTGGTTACAAGCTCGCCCTATTACATCCACCCAATTACGAGAGAACGAATATACACAGAGTGCGATCCTGGGGCATACACGCTTACCATAACCACTGGGACACAGGTAGTTACGGTTCCTATCACAGTGAAGGAATATCCGGCTATTACGATTAGTCCTACATCAGCTACTGATGGGGATACTGTAACTATCGGGGTTACAGGAAATGCCTCCGCCCGGTTCAGTTCATCGAATATTTCCGCTGCATTTATGATTAACCATTTTTTCTATGGACTAATTGTTGACCCCAATATTGAAATTGTGTCAGTTACGAGACATTCATACACATATGCGACAGTGAAAGCCATTTTTCATGATTATGGGTCAACGGGAAGCCGGACGCTTCGTATTTCTAACTGCGACTATCTTATTGGTGGCATTTGCGATGCATCGTTTATAATCCTCTCAGATTCGACACCTCCTTCAATGAGTGCTGTTCCCAATGTGATTTACCAAGGGGATACGCCCTTACTGCGGTTTTATGGAGTTAACACCCATTTTTCGAATAACTCGACGGCAGTTACAAACGTTACAGCGCCGACGGGTACCATGGCTCAAATCAGATGGCCATCACCGCTTCCGACGGGAACCTTCAGCCCTCTGACTTTAGATATGCAGATTGGTTCCACCGCGCCTTTGGGAACTGCAACGGTTAAATTGAACACTAATGGTGAGCATGTCAGTGGTAACATAATAATTAAAGAACAGCCAGAGATATATCTGACACCATCATCTGCACAGCGAGGCGACGAAGTTGTAATAACTGTGACTGGAAACGACAGTATTGGGTTTGATCCTGAGGAAACATCTCTTGACACCAGTTTGTTTGATTCAAATGCCGAAGTCCTTGATAGTTATGTTGATGGAAGTGATTTTAAGATTTATCTTCGCCTGCATAACTACATTAATACTGCCGGTTCATATACAATCCGTATTTTCAATTGCGAAATGAACTACGGAAAGACCTGTGAAGCTCAGTTTTCCGTGGTACCGGATCCCACACCTCCATCACTGTCTGTAACTCCGGCTTATATGTTTAAAGGTGATACAGCACAGTTTGCAGTGTCTGGCACATATACTCACTTTATTTCCGGACTTACGACAATTACATCATCGGATCCCAATGTTACAGCGCAATTTACGCTGAACCAGGCGGCACAGACAGCTGTTGTTACACTGACAGCAGCCTCTGCAACTACCCCCGGAACTAAAATCTTCACCTTCCACACAAAAGGCGAACATGTAAGTTTCCCGGTACTCGTGAAGGCTCTGCCGACGATTTCAATTTCACCAAATACTCTGACAGAGGGAGGTCAGCATTTATTTACAATAACTGGTTATAATACAAACTTTAACGGGACAACAGTGCTTACAACGTCCACACCACTTCTTGAACTCAGCGAAATTGCCATAACCTCCGGGACTTCGATTAATCTCAGAGCTGGAGTTCACGACACAATTATTGCACCTGCAAATACCTCAGTCTATGTTGCCAATTGTGATTCTCTATATCATAAATCCTGTGTGGATAAAATTTACATAGAAGCCTACCCGGCAGGAACTCAGCCTGTAATTTCTCGCGTAAGACCTTCAGAAGTTGAGCGCGATACCCATGCAGAGCTTCGAATTGATGCTGCAAACATTGACTTTAATAAGTGCACACCGGTCATTCCTTCTCCGGCAGGAACAGTAATCTCCGGCATTACAGTGCAGGATCCGAGTGTAATTTCCGCTGACCTCTTTGCTCAGCGTGATGCTGCCTTGGGAACAAGAGACATCGAAGTTCACTGCGGGCTGAGGCACATGTCGTATCCATCAGCGTTTACCGTTATAAGACACCCGGCAGTAGTCACAACCCCTGCGCCGGCAACATTGCGACAGTCCGAATACATAAACACAGCCTTCAGTGTGGATTACGTCACATGCTCTGAGATTACAGGATACTCTTTCCCGCCAGAGTCAATGCTTTCAATCAGCAATTACACTTGTTCAAACGATGGCAGTGTTTCAGACAGGGCAAACATAACAATGAAAATCAGGGCTGATGAGTACACCCCGTTAGGAAACCATGTACTTACAATACTAACAACTCAAGGAAACGTAGCACCTTCGTTTGAAGTTACCCGTGGCGTGTTCTTAATCGGTGCAACTCCGACTTCCGGCAAACAGGGGCTTTCAACAAAAGTTACAGTGAGATCAAAGCACTTTGACTGGCCTGCGGATATGAGCCTTTCATATATCACCACCACCTGCACTCAGACTGTCATCGAAAGCGCTTATCGCATAAGCAACCGGGTGATGGAGTACACCATAAACCCGAATCTTACTTCAAACATCGGAACCTGTACAGTAAGCCTGAACAATATCGCAGATGCACAAGGGCAGTCCTTTACGCATAACTTCACGATAGTTAAAAACTACGCTGATGTTCCGCCTCAGGGCACTTACACCGGCCTTGTTACCGCAGACTCACCCATGTTTGTCCGCATCAGTGTCACGGAAGGTGATGTAATCAAACTGCGCGCTGAGCGTGATATTCTTTCGAGTGTAGACCCCGTGATGACCCTTGCAGGAGACTCAGGATTGTTTGTTCCCTACATCAAGCAAAACGACGATGAGCACGGAGCAACCTACGATTCAATGATTGTCTACCGTGCAAAACAAACCGGAGTGCATTTCATCCAGATTGAAGACCGACTCAAGATAAACAGTGGAATAGTGACATTCAGTTACGGCACCTGGAATCCGGAGATGATTGAGGAAGTAACGGAAACCGTTAATCCACCTGTACACAATAATGATTACGAAAACGCCCTCAGTCTTAACACAACTGTTACAAGCTGGCTTGCCCGTGGGTATGTGGACGAAGACGACCCCGAAGACTGGTATCACATTGAAGTTCCTGCTCACTGGAGCGGAGCCAGGGTCAAACTTGTAAGCCTTGATGCATTTGGCACGGAAAGTGGAACATCACTTACAGTTGAGGCCTACGGTATCTTTGAAAACCAGGGCCAGACGACCCTTTACCAGACGGCATCAGCGTCATCCTCAGGATATTCAGAAGACGCTGAAATCTTCATCTCCAGAGATACAGAGTTCTATATACGTGTATCAAACGCAAATTCCCACGCCGGTACATATTATATAAATGTATCGCCACCAGTTATCGTAAGCGAAGTTTCTCACGACGAGGATAACTGCTTTACGGGAAGCTTTGTAGAGCTTTATGGGTCTCCGGGCAGGGACTTCAATAACTGCCTTCTGACTTTACATGGTAAAAACTCCGGTTCTGATGCTGCTCTTATTTACGCCCAATCCCTTGCAGATGGTGATTACACTTATCGCACCACCTCACGCGGATACTTCGTTGCAGCAGCAGATACCATGGTTCCCGGTGTAACAGAGGCAAACATTTTTGAAGGCATGAAGCCGGTATGCGATGAGAATTATGACGTTTATGATTCTTACAAGCTAAGCCTCATCTGCTCAATCGACAATGACCCCCCACAAGCTACCGATCCGGCGCTTGATACTGTGTGCTTTGGTGATGAGGATCCATCATTCTGTGCTGACTCGCTGTCTTCGCCCTCCGGAGAGACGATTGGTCGCGGGTATAACATTTATACAAACCGCACTGATGAAGACTTCCACGTTCAGCCTGAAATGACACCCTGGCAGCCGTCCTTGGTGGAGGTGTCCAGATGAAAACCCATTGCACTGAATCTCAAAAACTTGTATTTTCCGGGAATATTGTCATGAACTCATTTACCCGATTTTTCTTTGTTTTAACCGCGCTTTTTGTGCTTTTCGCTGCTGTGCCGGCGTTTGCACAGTCTTCTGATGAGGATACCGCCGACCGCTCGGATCGCTCATCTAACACCGAGCGCACGGATGCGGATCGCACAAAGGTGGATGAAACGCCATCAAAACCCAAAGCGGATAAGCCTCAGGATGAAACAAGCGATGACGAACGCAGAATCCTCAAGGATCAGAAAGAATCCTCGGATAATGCGACGGAAATCGATAAGCTTAAAGACATCGGCAAGAACCTCCCTGATATCAAGGAAGTAAAGCCAAAGCGCCCCATTGACCCGGATAAAATCAAAGATTTCAGTGCAATCCAGAGTGTGAATAAGAGCGGCGTTTCGCCTCAGGTACTCACAAGGCCCAAAGGAAGCGGCTCCGTTTCCGGCATGGGACTCACATTTCAGACAAACCTTCAGACCGGTAGCGCGTCACTTTCAATCCCCGTTTCCATTCCTCCTGCACGCAGCGGAACAGGGCCAAGCATCGGCCTTGGGTACTCCTCCGGTGCAGGTCAGGGCGTAGCAGGTATCGGCTGGTCTTTCGGCGTTTCCTACATCGCACGTCAGACAGATCAGGGACTTCCCCTTTATGACGACCGCCTTGATCACTTCATTTACGGCGGTGGTCATGAGATGGTCCGTGTTGCCATGCCTTCGGGTGAGGAACCAGACTTCCTTGCGGGTCATACTTATTACTACTATCGCGCAAAACTCGAAGGAATATTCATGCGGATATTCCTCGTAAACCCCAATACACCTGATTCCTACTTCGTTGTGCAGGACAAAAACGGCACCCTCTACTGGTTCGGTGCCGACTCCGACGGTAATCGCGTGACTTCTTCCAGGGTATGCGGAAACGTTGAATGTGAAGATACCTTCCGCTGGAATCTCGTGCAGATGCGCGATGTTCATGGCAACATAGTAAAATACACCTATTTAAAGGATGAAGAGCAGTCCTACCTTTCGAAAGTGGAATATAACGTCCATCCATCTGATGAAACCCGCTTTCAGCACGCCATTGAAATGCAGTACGGCAGCCGAAGCGATGTTCTCACCACCTACCAGACAGGCTACGCTGTAACCACAGCCCTTCGCCTTGTAAATATCCGTGTTAAATCCGACTACGGCTCAGGCGGACACACCCTTGTGCGTCGTTATAACTTCCAGTACATGCCAAATTCTTTCCATTCGCTTCTCAAAAGCGTGACCATGTACGGAAAAGACGATACAACACACCTTCCCCCGGCGGAATTTGAGTACTCCGAAGTAGACAGCTACTACCAGCTTGAAGACATGGGACGCATTGCCGTGGGCATCACGGAAATGGACTACAGCCCATCTGCAAGCCTTGGTGATGGACGTCGCGACCTTCTGGACGTTGACGCTGACGGACTTCCGGACATCTACGAAACGGATCCGCTTATCCCCGGCTACATCCAGAAGTATCAGAAAAACACCGGTGGAGAGTTTCAGTCCTACCGTGAGGAAATGCCCGGTGGC
>JAHJMN010000075.1 GCA_018821305.1 Myxococcota bacterium | reverse complement strand
TGTCCGGAAATTCGCTTCGCGAAGAATTTTATTAAAAATTCTATCCGGCCACTAGTAATATTTTCAACACCTTGCGGTTACTGTCCTGAGCAAAAAATCGGCGAAAAATTTGATTTATTGTATTTCAGGACAGTAACTAAAGTATGCGATTAGTGATTTCGTTGATATTGCTCTGGTTGAAACTCATAATGTTATTTATGACTTCTTCCCATCGTTCGTCGTTATAGATTGGGGATGCTCCCCGGTGGGGACTGAGAATAATGTTATCAAGTTCATTAAACGGGCAATCGGGACTCCAGGGAAATTTACGCCCGAATTCATCCGGAGTGGGGTGATAATTATACCAGACGTCAATGGCGGCCATCATGATCATACGGTCTTTAAGACTCTGGTACAGGGCTTTTTCATCCACAACAGGTCCACGGGAAGTATTTATAAGCACAGCATCTTTGCCAAGTAACTCAAGTTCCTTTGCCCCGATGAGCCCCGTAGTTTCATCACTCTGAGGGACAGAAATTATAAGAGTATCAATTTCTGCAAGAAATGAATGAAGGCCGCCGGAATCATAGCAGGTTTCGAATAACACATCCGGATTTGATGGGACCCTTCCACTTCGGTTCAGGATTGAAAAACGGCAACCAAAGGGCATAAGCATGCGATGAATTTCCGATGCGATGCGACCGTAGCCAAGAAGTCCGATGTGACGGTGTCTCAGGGGAAAATTCTGGTTATCCTGCTGAAATTTCGGCCAGTCACCCCCCCTCATCCGATTATGATATTCCACAGTGCGATTCAGGACTGTAAGAAGGAGGGCCACATTATGCTGGGCTGTATTTATAGTATTCCACGGCGTATTTGTAAGTATGATTTTACGTCGTTTGATTTCTTCCAGACATTCCTGATTTATCTGCTGAAAACCCGTGAACGGAACGATAATCATCTCAAGGGACGGGAGTTTCTCCATAGTTTTCAAGGCTGGAAAGCCGTAAACCCATACTTTTACGCTAGATAGAAAAGGGTCCTCAGAATCACCCGGAGGTAGTTCATCAAAACGGCAAATATAGTTACTTCCGAGTCTAGTTGTGATCAAATCGGCAAATGGAAGATTAACTTTTCCTGTAAAAAGAACATTCATGCAGTCCTCCTTTAAAAGCGGGCAGAAATGAGAATATTTTAAATTGGTGGGGTTTACCAGCGGCGAAATGAGGAAAATGGTATTAGACCGCAAAAAAATCAGAGAAACAGGAAATCAGTAGCAGCAACAGGAAAATCAGGTAGGCAATTTCGCGCAGCGGAATGTGATGGGCTCATTCCTGAAGCATTTCTTTAAAACGAGTCACAATCGTATTACTCCGCAAGCGGTATAGATGCAATACCCATATTAGTTGAGCAAGGGTATTAATATAAAAATCAATCCATTTTCAGATCATCAGGGTATCGGCGAATGCCATATTTCATAGCTGGAGGTTGGGCATCGTCATCGGAATCCATGGTTGAGGCGCCGGACTTCATGGTTTCGGGTTTTTTGTCCATGGAATTGGATACAGGCTTATCAGGAGCCATTTCCGGAAGCTTGGGTTTGTCTTCAGCGGGTTTTGCATCATCTGTCGCGGCCATGGCGGAATTATCGGGAGTTGATGTTTTATTTGTATTATCCGCCGGTTTTGAACAACCGGTAACACCGAGACCAAGGATAACACCACAAGCAGCCGCGGCTTTGATGTAGGAATTGAGACGACCGGAAACGCTCCGGGAATTTGCTCCAAGGGGTTTTTCGTCGATTTGAGAAATAGTAGCAGCACAACCTGCATCGTTTCCGGATAACTTCTGACAAAGAGCGAGTTTTAGTTTCAATTCCTGATTTTCCGGATCCTCTGCAAGGGCGAGCTCTATTTCAGTTGCTGCAGTTGTGAAATCAAATTTGCTTATTAAATCAGTGATTTTATCCATTGTGTTATTCCCTTTATTTGATCGTGAAATGCAGCGTGATTACGGGCGGCGAACCATGTATCGGGCAACGGGGCGTGCACCGTACTTCATTTTAATGACGGGTTTCATTTCCGCCGGTTCGGTATTATCGGCATTATCCGTGGCAGAAGAGTCGGTTTTCATGTCATTTTCGCCGGGTTTTATATCCATGGCATCGGAAACCGGTTTGTCCGGAGCCATTTCCGGAAGTTTGGGTTTGTCTTCCGCAGGTTTTGCATCATCTGTCGCGGCCATGGCAGAATTATCGGGAGTTGATGTTTTATTTGTATTATCCGCCGGTTTTGAACACCCGGTAACACCGAGACCAAGGATAACACCACAAGCAGCTGCGGCTTTGATGTAGGAATTGAGACGACCTGAAATCCTCCGGGAATTTGCTCCAAGGGGTTTTTCGTCGATTTGAGAAATAGTAGCAGCACTATCTGTATCGTTTCCGGATAACTTCTGACAAAGAGCGAGTTTTAGTTTCAATTCCTGATTTTCCGGATCCTCTGCAAGGGCGAGCTCTAATTCAGTTGCTGCCGCTGTGAAATCAAATTTACTTATTAAATCATTGATTTTATCCATAGTGTTACTCCCTGAAATGTAGACCCTGCACCATGTTGGTCGGAAAGTTGAATGTATTATACCCCGTAAGAACTGATTTTTGTCATTTTTTTTCGATTTTTTTCAAATACTGCTCGATCCCGGTGAAATTTTCGCTGACACTTTGAATGTGAACCTGAGCTCCTTTGTCCTTACTGCAGATTTCCTTCGCAATTACAGGCCATACGCGGGTGATAGTTCGAATTATGCGAATCCACGGACCGGACAGGGCACTTTTGTTGGCTGGATCCATCATTGTAACTTCATTACGCAGTTTTTTCTCAAGTGGGGTCCACTTGACTGCGAGGGAAATCTGAAGATCTGCATCTTTACAGGATGACTGAATATCTTCCATAATCAGGTTGCTTTCACTTCGAAGTTTTTGAAGGAAACCTTTATTTTTTAATATGTTTTCCCGGTCCCAGTCCCGGGAAGAAGGACGGTTTTTAATCCGAGGCTTTTTCCCGTTGGTTTTCTTTCCGATGACGGGTGGTGCATTTTCGAATTTGTCGACTTCCTTTTGAGAACAGGAAATCAGAGACACGCAAATAATTAATATGAGAGTAAAGTATTCTCTGAGCATAACTGCAAAGATATTAGTTCATGTTGGATTTTGCAAATTTCTTGAGGGAGGGAAGATTAGAAGGTGCAGGCTTCGCCCTGGATATCGCCAACGGGGAAGTCTACGCTGAGGGTGTATTCACCACAGGCACTTACGGCGCCGTAAACTTTTACGTAGAAGTTAAGATCGTCCGTGTCGCCGCAGCGGCCTTCCCAGTTCAGGTATACTTCACCATCAATACTGGAGAAAGTCTGACCAACAGGTTCAGAAGCGCAGGTGCCAGCGGGGTCGGTGTCATCGGGCCATACGGCGATAACATCGAATTCAACGTCATTGTCAGCGGGATCCGTTACGGAAATATAGATACTGTAGCATTCATAACCGAAATCACCGGTGGAGATGTAGATGCCCGTACAAATTAAAGTATCGGAGATTTCACGGAGTGGGAAAATGAAGTAGTCATAATCATCACTGAGGTCGCCATGGTAAATGGAAGCGGTCTTGGTAACAATAGCATCACCTTCTTCGATGGCAGGCTGATGCATTCTTGCCTGTGCACAAGTGTCGTTTGGTTCGTAGGAGTCTTCAGCAAGGCCGTTATCAATAAGGCCATCACAGTTGTCATCAAGGCCGTTGCAGGTTTCAACGGGGATTGCAGGGCATGCGGGGAAAGTACCGCCAGTACATGATACGGCAGCAGCACCACAGCAATCCTGAGTCTGGCCTTCGGTACAGGCACAGCCTTCATTTACGGAACCGTCGCAGTTTTCGTCAAGGCCGGCACCGTCGCATACTTCGTCTGTGGGGCCAACTTCATCATGACAGATTCCATCCCAGTGGCAGGAGTTATCGCAGATCTCAAAACCTGCTACGCATTCACCAACGTTGGTACCACATGTTTTCTGAGTACCGCGGGCGCATTCCATATCAGTGCCGTTATCGATGGTGCCGTCGCAGTCGTTGTCGATGCCGTCGCAGACTTCAGTTTCGGGCTGTGGGGCGGTGCAGTTCATCCATTCGCCGTTAGAGCAAATTTCGTTGCCGATACCGCAAAGGGTGTTACACGGACGGGTAAGATTTTCGTCAATCTGGCCATTGCAGTTGTTGTCAAGACCATCACAGTCTTCATCTGCCGGTAAGACGCCACCGACACAATCGGTGCCCCAGGTGCCGTTTGCGGTGCAGGTCTGAGTTCCGAATTCGCATTCGCCAACGTCGGTTCCGCAGTCACGGGTTTCGCCGGAAGTGCATTCAGTATTGCAACCATTGTCGATAACGCCGTCACAGTCGTTGTCGATGTCGTCGCCGCAGATTTCAGTCGTGGGTGTGCAACTGGCGTTTGTGTCATCATCGCATGCTGCAGCGCCGAGGGCTGCAAACATGGATAAAATAATAAGGGATTTCTTCAGCATAGTCATTCTCCTTGGGAAATTGGGCCCTGTGACCCGATATAGTAAACTGAAAGTTATGTTGCTTACGAGGGGAAAATAGGTGTTTGACGCATCTTTGTCAATGGTTTTTTTATTGAATGCAGTTTTTTTTCTTTCATAACAAATCAATTACTTATCCGTATTTTTACTTAAACAATAATTGTAAAACCCGTTACAGTAAAATGATATTTATAAAACGACTTAAGAAAATATCTGACTAATCATACGATCTTGATTTTTACTTTATTCGCTGTATAGTTACTGTACTGAAATACGGTCTTCTCAAATTTTCGACCTGTTTTACTTCAGGGCAGTAACCGCAAGGTGCTGAAAAGTTTGGTAGTTCTGAATGGCATGTTTTCTTAAATATGCTTGAGAATTGAATTTCAGGACGTATCGTAACCAATTCAGTAAACTGACACAGGAGCTACAAATGAAAAAATCTGTTTATTTTCTTACTTTATTTCTATTTTCTATCCTTTCCGCCTGTGGCGAACCCGCTGTGACACCAAATACCTACATCTGTGAAACTTCAAGCGATTGTCCCGACAAACAGTCCTGTGTAAATTATTTTGCTTACGGTTTCTTTTTTAAAGATTACGGGATAATGCACTATGTAAACCCCGTCATGGCTAGTCATGAAATTGGCCTTAATAAACCCTGGGAGGGCATATGCATTCTTCCTTCTGATCTGAAAGATGACGGAATCAACATTGAAATTTGTGACAACGGAATCGACGATGACGGTGACGGCAAAGTTGATTGCGCTGATCTTCAATGTAAGAACCTTTTCAACAAAGTGTGTAAAGATAGTGGTGGGTCAAATAACTCCTGTGCCCCATATGATGCTCAGATGCAGGCTGTAACGGATCTCACCACAAATGGTGCTTTTACTTTTCAAGATGAAGGTGAAGAGTGCACCCAGGAAAGTTTCTGGACTAATGTAAATTCTGCAGCTCCGGACAGATGGAAACAAATTCCAACCAAACCTGATATCAATCAGATATTTAATATTTTATGTAACGAAACAGAAGGTCGTACACCCATTTGCGCCCCGGGTTGCAAAATGGGTTTGATAAACTGCGACCTTATAAACGGAATGACCAACTCTAAAATCGAGATCACTTATGCGAGTGCAGGTCCTCTTCCCTGTACCGCAACTGAGCATCAAGACGTCAGATGTGGAGACGAGATTCCTGAATCATTATTTCCCCGCACTGATGTATTCCAGTGCCTCGGGGATGTTTCGAGAAATGAATTTTACTGGGAATTTATCACGGATTGCAATACTGAACCGAGTAGCGAATGCGCCAGATGTCTGGATATTGCGGGCTGTGACGGTTCCATAACATTTCGCTGTGATGCGGGTATTTCACTCGAATGTCGCGATAATAACGGTACTGGAAATCTTGATTGGTATTTATATGAAGACTGTGCACAATCAGGAAAATTTTGTGATGAAGGCTCCGGTATGTGTATACTCGACGGGCAGTGTGAAACAGGTAAATTCAGGTGCTCAAATATTTATCAGGACGGTCCTGGAGACAAAGTAATGAGATGTGACGAACAGGGTTCCTGGGGTGTTTCTGAGGATTGTACATCTAATAACAATCAAGTCTGCTACTATGGTGATAATAATGGTAATATTATAGTAGAATGTAGAGATGAGCCAACTTGCGGCGATTCAGACTGGGCCGATTGGTATGAGTGGTGTGATCCTAACGTCAGTGGTGGTTTTTCATGCTACACTTTCGGATATGACAGTCCCGCCTCCCCCAGCTGTGATACACAGTGTCATTTGGATTTTGTTCCATGCACTTCTCCCACCGCTAATTATAATGCCGGATGCACAATTGGTTTTAAAGAATGTTCTCGTAACCACATTCAGGGAGCGCATTGGTATATGCAAGGTCCAGCGGGATACTTGATGACCTGTTCAGAGTGGGCTAATGGAACGGGTATCACATACTGGACTATGGAGTTTTGTCCCAATGGATGCGATGAGATCTCAGGTACATGTAGATAACCCAAACTAGACCCAATGCTGATCGGATAGTGAGCTTCCGAGTAAATTAGTCAATAAATACAATCTAGAATATTTTTACTTATATTTATAATTCTTGTTTTTATTAACAATATCAAATAATACGCCTTAACCGAGCAGCATTGGGTCTATTATGATCTGAATACGTATTTCCAGTGGAAATCTAGAGCTGAGGGGGAGGGGCTTTCCAGATTATCCCGTGGTAATGAAAGCCATGAATCGGCCCAGGGTTCATACATGGTGGATTTTAAAAAAGGGGAAACCAGCAGTTTTCCTTGGGGATCAATACTTATGAGGCCATCTTCAAACAGGGCAGCGAAATCACGGCGCAAAAGGATGCCGTTTTGAACGTGGTCACTGTCTTCATTTACCCGGGGCTGAATATAAACAGCTTTCAAGATGCCAGGGTGTGTTTCTCCCGTTACAGCGCATTTGCCGTTGTAAGCGCGGAAAACACTGTTGGTAAAGTTATCCCGACCGGTTTTTTGCGGAGTTCTTTTGCGGGGATCCACGGCACTGAACATTAGTTTCTGGCTGTGAGTTCTCCGGGGGCCGTCCACCAGTATGACATCACGGTTGAAATACTTGATAAGTCCAAGTTCCGGAGGTATTTCCAGATCCGCATTTTCCGGAGTAAACCACGTTTCTTCCGGGTAAAAGCTGCATCGGTCAAACTGAATATTCCCTAAAAGAGCGGTCTCAAAACAGGCTTCATCAATGCCCATTTCAATGGAAAATGTAAGTTTATCCGGGTATCCGTTTGCTCGTCCCCATTTTTTCCATGCTTGTTCAAGGGTCAAATCCTCGAAGGACTTATAAAACCCATGGCCGGCAATTTTCCGAACGGGGGCTTTTATAAGAAAATATACTTTTTCCCCCTGAGGCAGCTTTCGGATGTGTCGTGAATGAGCTAAAGGACAGTTAATAAAAAATGGATTATCAAGGTTGTTTAAAAACCTGAGCCAGTTTTCCTCCACAAGCATTACACCGAGCATAAGCATTACTCTCAGTCCGGAAAGTCCAGTTTTTAATGTCCTGCCAGGATTTTTAATGAAATCCTTGGCGAAGCTAAATTTCAGGACACGAACTATTGAAAAAATTAATCTCAAAAGAGATCTTTCTGATTTTACCGGAAATTTATTGAAAAGCGAAAAAACAGTGTAATTTCTTGACAGAACGGGCTTGACAGCTTGCGGAATAAAAGGATCGAAATCGGGAAAACTAGACCGCTTGCAGAATAAAAGGATCGAAACGAGAAATGAATTAAAAATTACGTTCTTTTTAATTATTAATTGATTTTAAATGTTTAACCGCTGATCCTGAACCTGTTTACCTGAATACCTGAGTCCCTGTTAAAATATTTCAGGTAACCAGGAAATCAGCAGCAGGAACAGGATAATCAGGGTCTCTTTCCTGAAGGTTTTCTTTAGAATAAATCACAATAATATTACTCAGGAAGCGGTATAGACCGCTTGCAGAATAAAATGATCGAGAGTAGAACAGTGAGTGTTTTCTTCCATCCTTTGTAATTTTAATTTGATATTGAATATTTACGACCTGCGACTGATCCTGCTTGCCTGACTTCCTGATTCCCTGTTAAAAAATTCAGTAAGCAGGGAAGCATCCGACGGTTGTCCAGGTGTCATCTGTCAGGTGCAAAATGGCATCCGTCGGTTGTCCAGGTGTCATCTGTCAGGTGCAAAACGGCATCCGTCAGGTGCAAAATGTCATCCGTCGGTTGTCCAGGTGTCATCCGTCAGGTGCAAAACGGCATCCGTCAGGTGCAAAACGTCATCCGTCGGTTGCACAAGTGCCATCCGACGAGTGCAAAACGGCATCCGTCGATTGTCCAGGTGTCATCCGTCAGGTGCAAAACGGCATCCGTCAGGTGCAAAATGTCATCCGTCGGTTGTCCAGGTGTCATCTGTCAGGTGCAAAACGGCATCCGTCGATTGTCCAGGTGTCATCTGTCAGGTTCAAAATGTCATCCGTCGATTGTCCAGGTGTCATCCGTCAGGTGCAAAACGTCATCCGACGAGTGTAAAACGTCATCCGACGCGTGCAAAACGTCATCTGTAGGTTGCAAAACGATATCCGTCGAGAGTAGAACACTGAGTTTTTTCTTCCAGCCTTTGTAATTTTACATTGATGTTAAATGTTTACGACCTGCTACTGCCTGCTTGCATTCCGCTGCGCGAAATTGCGTGCCTGTTTTCTGACTTCCTGATTCCCTGTTAAAAAAACAGGTAAACAGGAAAACAGGAAATCAGGGAAGCAGGGAATCAGGGAAGCAGGGAAGGAGGAAAACAGGGAATCAGTGAAGCAGGCGGCATGGAAGCAGGCGGCAGGGAAGCAGGCGGCAGGGAAGCAGGGAATCAGGGAATCAGGGAAGCAGGAAAACAGGGAAGCAGGAAAACAGGGAATCAGGGAAGCAGGCGGCAGGGATAGATCGATTCTTATTCTCATTCTTTTCCAAGGATTTGGGCCGTGCGGCCCAATTCCGCACGTCATGAAATGACACCATCTTCAATAGCCAAGGGGTAAAGGATGCGGAAGCATCCGCGCCCCTGGACATAGAGCAGAATAAC
>JAHJMN010000074.1 GCA_018821305.1 Myxococcota bacterium | reverse complement strand
TGAGGGATGCACCGCATCCGAACCCCTGGATAAAATGCGCCAAACCACAAGCCATGTAATGGCGGTCCGAAACCACAACGTGGCTCTCACCATACCCCAAATGAACTGATCATAAAAACAAGGAATTACGCGATTCTGAATGCAACCCACCGAATGGAAAATGAACCTCCGGCACTGCAACCCACCAACTTAAAAAGAACCACCGGAAAAAGAACCAAAACTTGGCTCACACACATTCACCGTTTTTCTGCGAAAAACGGTGTAAGCGAAGGGATCAAAGATGCCAGAGGCATCCGAACCCCTGGTACGAAACCACACTCACCTCCCTTTTCCCCTTCAGGTGCGCCGCCTGCGGCGGCGCACCTGAAGGGGAAAAGGAAAGGGATTTAAACACCAGATCCCAGAGCTGAAGCACTGGGCTAATTAGTTAATGTCCTGTAATACGATCTTTTCAAGTTTTCACCAAAATTCAACACAGGACATTAAGAATGAAGACTTTGAAATTATTGCAGTGTTCTGAATAGCATGTTTTCCTAAACATGCTCGATTTTGAAAAAATTGAATTTCAGGACACGTACTAATTAGTTCGTGTCCTGTAATTCGCTTGTCGAAGAAATTTATTAAAATTTCTAACAGGCCACTAGTAATATTTTCAACACCTTGCGGTTCCTGTCCTGAGCAAAAATTCGGTGAAAAATTTGATTTCTTGTATTTCAGGACAGGAACTAATTAAGGGCGTTCTACGAACGCGGAATTTCCGACGTTTTGTATTCAAATCACCCTGAATCCCCATGCGACAATGAATGAACGGATCATAAACGTAAATGACCACGCTTGAGGGCCGTTTGAATTTTCACTTCACTTTCCCGGGCCGCGAGGAACACCGATCGTTTGTTCTCATGGTCTCCATTTCAGATTTGGGGGGCGTTTGATTTTTCACTTCACTTTCCCAGCGCGGGAGAATCGACAATCGTTTTTTTTTCTGCTCTCCTTTCCCGCTGGGAGGGCGTTTGATTTTTCACTTCACTTTCCTGTGGCTTTCAGGAAAACGCATTCTTGCTTCTGGGAATAGCCTATCCGCTTTTGGGATACGCAATCTCGCTTCTGGGAAACGCAATCTTGCTTCTGGGAAAAGCCTACCCGCTTTTGGGATACGCAATCTTGCTTCTGGGAAAAGCCTACCCGCTTTTGGGATACGCAATCTTGCTTCTGGGAAACGCCTACCCGCTTTTGGGATACGCAATCTTGCTTCTGGGAAACGCCTATCCGCTTTTGGGATACGCAATCTTGCTTCTGGGAAACGCCTACCCGCTTCTGGGATACGCAACCTTGCTTCTAGGAAACGCCTATCCGCTTTTGGGATACGCAATCTTGCTTCTGGGAAACGCAATCTTGCTTCTGGGAAACGCCTACCCGCTTTTGGGATACGCCCTATGGCTTCTAGAAAACGCTTACCAGCTTCTGGGAAACGCCCGGTGGCTTTTGTAACAAGTAAAGAATCAACACCTGAACATGAGCCTTCGGATAATCCTGATAAGTATCTCGGTAATTAGTTCGTGTCCGGAAATTCGCTTCGCGAAGAATTTTATTAAAAATACTAACTAAAACGTATTTCCGCAGGAAATCGTCAAAGACGAAAACTGTTTTCGCAGAAAACAGTGAGAGTCCTGAATCAAAAACTGCCGGAAAAAAAATTAAAAAAAAATGTGATTTTGTGCAACCGGATAAAACATTCGGCGAAAACAATTGCGACTTGATAATTTCGTCAGGTTTTTAACGGTCACAAAAGACCAGAAAGGATTCTCTCATGAGAAATCTTAAATCTTTTTCAAAAACAGATTACATCAAAATCGGAAAACGCTTCTCCTCAACAGACATTCAATATGAAGCATCAATTGCCGCCGCAAGATGGAGCCGCGATATTGAAGTCCTTTCAGAATTCGGTTTTCACCAGGCCAAACTTGATGAGTTTAATCAACTAAGGGACGAACATACTAAACTGATAGAAAAGAGACTTGAAGGAGTTTCCGGGAAAAAAATCACACGACTTGCAAAAAATGAAACCCTTGTGAATGCGTGGAACTGGATCCACAAAGTCACTGCAATTCTTGTAAGTTTCGCCCGCAGTGAAGAAGAGCTAGCCGTTCGGCTTAAAACAATTATGCCCAAAGACGATCGCGACCTTCTTTCATCCATATCTGCCATGGCCGTTCTTCTGAATGAAAAAAAGAGCTCCTTACCCCCAGAATCTAAAGTTGATTTGCGTCTTGAGGAATCAGTAACATTATGTGAAATACTCACTGCGATTTCAGGGGAAGTTTCAAACCTATCCTCTCAGGCAGTAATGGATACAGCAGAAATCGACCTGCAGGATGGAAAATTGTATATCATAATGAGGGATCTTTTTGAGGTAGGTAAAAAAGCCATTCGAAATGGATTTCTATACCAGAACATAAAGGACTACCGATTCAACATGTTCACCCCATTAAAATATAGACCTGCTCCCGAGTCACCTTCTGTACCATCTTAAATCTAATTCACACACTCCAACCAGCCAGGTTTTACAAGTAATCTGGGTACCTATTACTCAGGCTCAGTTTGTCGCTCACACACTCAAACCAGTATAGAACGCACGGTAAAAACCACCACCATAAAATCCCCTTGCGGGTCCGCGTGATTTTTGTATATTAAAACCGTTGGGGTTTATATGAAAAAAATATGGTTTGTTGCTACTCTTCTCTTTTCTGTTTTTAGCTGCACAGGGGGCGATAGTAAGATTGCCGATTTCATTGCTTTTTCCGAAATTAAAATTGAGAAATCAATGAATTCTGAATTGAAAACGCCTTTGAGGAAAGTGAACAATAAAACCACAGAGTCCATCAAAGAATCCGGTCCAAAAATGAAACGCAGGGTTCTTGAATCAGCAAAAGGGCTCACAGGAGAAATTATTGTTGCTGCCGAAGGGGATGATCTGGTTTTACTCGTAAATGATGTAGTTCAGGGTCGTCGGAAATTGAAATCCAGTAAGTCAGGTAATGAAAAAACCGGAGGGAACAGTGCAAACGCAGCGGCACATTCGCATCCACGTTCAGTCTACAGTGGACATTTGTCACTACCGGATCCATTGGCTCAACTCGCTGTTGCTACTCACAAAAAACCTCGTAAAGCCCTCCTTATCGGACTGGGTACTGGAAAGACGGCTATGGACCTGCAGAATATAGGTTTGCAGGTTGAAAGTGTTGAAATCGAACCGAAAATCATTGAATTTGCCCGGAAGTATTTCGGTTTTCGCGGGAAAGCATTTGCCGCTGATGGAGCGGATTTCATAAAAACAACCCGGAATAGATACGATGTAATAATTCTCGATGCATTTGAGGGCCTGAAACTTCCGAAAAAACTCGTATCCGTGGAGGCGATCGAAAATTATAGAAAGAAGCTAGCTCCCGAGGGAACAATTCTCATGCGAATGTACGGTGACCCGGAATCTCTTGAATTTATTTCAATCCAGGATCGTTTTAATTCAGATTATACAGTATTCGGAGAACTACCAAACCTGAAAGGAAATCAATTCCTCTACATCGTTTTTGGAAAAATGTATTATCTTGACTACAAGGCCGGAATATCACTCTTTCAGATTTATCCCAATGAAGAATACTATAGAAATCTCTGGATATCGCCAAAAGATAGAGTTCGAGTAACAATTACTGGCTTTATTTTGAAGTATGGCAAAGATAAAACCCTTATACTCGATTTGCCACACATGGGGATGGGGGCTTCCAGAGTTGTTTTAAAAGGAAATACAGGAATACTCTCTGAAAAAGCAAATCCTGTTAATCGAGAAGATAATTATTACCACGAAGTTATCAATCTTCACTTGAATGATAATGGAGGAGAAAGCCAGTATTCACCCGCTATCGCAATGGTTTCGGGGAGATTGAAAACGATTTCGATAAAAACCCCCTTTGTTTATGGTGGTATTCTACCCAAAGGTGGTACTTTGTATGAACTGGATGTCGAGTCAACTGATTTCATTCTGGATGCGAAAAGGTGCAACTCAAAAGTCGATAAAAACAAAAGGTTTATTGCTCTTGAGCAATTCAAAAATTCAAAGTCATTCCCACTTTCAACACTACAATTCTGCTCAGATACTAATTTCAAAATATCTGGAAATCCTGATATTCCACTCTTCGTACCTGGAATTGTGCAAGCTGACACTGGAACTGAAAATTCCCTTTCTCAAGACTGGAATAACTGTATTGATACTCTAAACCGAAAATATATGGATCCCTGTATTGAAAAAATCATCAGTCTATTTAATGCCCACGGTTTTGAGAAAGCTATATCTATTTTTAAATATGGATACATTTTTCCATATTCATCTATATACCCGGTC
Organism: Myxococcota bacterium; assembly: GCA_018821305.1. Taxonomy (GTDB): domain Bacteria; phylum Myxococcota_A; class Polyangia; order HGW-17; family HGW-17; genus JAHJMN01. The sequence goes on along the minus strand of JAHJMN010000074.1, from coordinate 2,828 downwards.
TCAAAAAATGTACCCAAACTAAATACTTCATGGATTCTTAAAAATTGGAATTCTCTTACACCCTCTCAGATACTGATTATTTCAGTCTTTCTTAAAGGGCTGGACGGTGATTTTAAAACTCGTGAAAAAGTCTACCTGAACTTACTTAAGATTCCTGTATCAAAAATCAGATCCAATACTATTAAAACGATTTCTGGTCTTAAAGTAACCAATCCTGAAATTTTGAAATTATTAAAAAAATATAGAAAACACGAAGAACACTGACAGGTTGCAAACCCCGGCCACGTTTTTCACGAAGCGAATTACAGGACAAAAACTAACAAATATTTCTTTTTCTGGAGCTCTGTCGCGAGCCACAAGACACGGAGGAGTCAGGGGGTTGAGGCAGAGGGGTTTATTAGACCTTCTAATTTCCAGGTGATAACTTTTTTATCTGATGCTCCGGTGGCAATAATCTTTTTGTATTTCGCCAAAGTATTGATTCCCCATGTATGACCGGTCATTTTATTGATTTCTTTCCCTGTTTTTACACTCCATACCCTTATTGTCGCGTCATAACCGACTGTTATTACCTGCTTTGAGTCATCGGAAAAAACCACATCTTTGAGCCATTTCTTGTGCCCTGCCAATTTATATACCAGTTTCCAGGTCTTTGTATCATAAACAAAAGAATATCCATCGTCGCCACCGGCTGTGGCAAGATATTTTCCATCCGGCGAAAAACGAGCTTTATAATTAACTGCGCCCGTTTTAATTATTTTTACTCTTTTCAAACTGGGAAAATCATAAATAATAATAGTCGAATGCCATTCAGGTATTAAAATAAATTTATTATCTTCTGAAAAATGGGCACTTGTAGCAGCAAACATCACCGGTATTTTCTTAAAAACTTTCCAGGTATCTGTGTGAAAAAGAGAAACGGACCACTGTTCTGTAGCACTTAGCAGATATTTGTCATCATTTGAGAATTCGAGGGAGACAACCGATTTAACGGTTAGTATTTTATTTTTTAATTTCCAGGTATCCGTTTCATAAATGCAAATATATCCGCCTGCGCCGACGGCCATAAGTTTAGATTTTTTAGAAAAAGCCAAAGCACGATGACTGTATTCAATTTTCCCGCATGTTTTGATTGATTTAACAAGTTTCCCATCTGTCGCGTTTCTGATGGTAACTGTGTCAGCTTCGGATAAAATTCCAATAGACTTTCCATCTGGCGTGAACTCAACTGCAACAACCTTTCCTTTCTCTTCAGGAAACTCCTTTACTAACGCTTTGCTTTTTACAGGGTTTTTAACCTGGGATCTTTCGCCGCTTGCACCAAAGCCATTTGGTCCACAGGGAATAGCTGCTTGAGGAAACAGAAGGAATATCGAAAAAACTATTAAAACTGAACGCATTGCAGTATTTACCTTTTTAAAAACAGTATAGGCCCACTTTGTTCGACTTTTATATATATCGACATATTTGCTTAAATTCAATATATTTTTTCATATTCGCACAGCTGAAAAAACCGGGAATTTTTGTTTTTCGTTTTTTATGGATTTGCTGAGTTGTTGAAGGGATTGGCACGCCTGACAGGATTCGAACCTGTGACCAATGGCTTAGAAGGCCACTGCTCTGTCCTACTGAGCTACAGGCGCAAAGAAGGCTATTGTCGGGGCGGAGGGATTCGAACCCCCGGCATCTTGCTCCCAAAGCAAGCGCGCTACCAGACTGCGCTACGCCCCGTAACGCTGAGCGTGATGTAATTACTCCCATAGAAAATTTTTGTCAAGCTGAAAAACCGGAGCTCGTAAAAGCTGGGCGTGTTTTTTGAAAACAAACGAATTTAATGTAATATCTGAAAAATTATCATAAAAAGTCATGAACCTGAATCTTCCATTGCTTAACTTTCAACCATACTCTTTTTGCTCTTTTTCCTTTTTATTGGATCTCCACCGTATTTATTGGAGCCTCGTTTACCAGGAAAACAAGCAATAATACTAAATATTAATGCTCCAATAAGTGGTATTATATTTATTAAGTAAACAGCGCCATGTATGCCTAAATCATGGAGTCTCCGAACAGATACTGCGATAGTAGGAATAAATAACGCAAGCATAACTAAGGCACTTATCGGTCCATATGGGTTCTCACCAAACTGCATTCCCAGTGATAGATCAAGAAGCCCCGCGATAATTATAATCAGTAAATCGAACAATAGGAAGTACCAGTATTCTTTTCTTCTGGCTCGACCTTCAAAAACGAAATACTTTGATAATGCTTTAAAAAACCAGTCCATTTGAAACCTTTCAGCATTCAATTATAATATATAGTAATAAGTCACAAGTAAAAATATAGGCAATATGTAAAAACGTCAACATTAAAAATAAATCGCCCTATTTTAATTGTAAAATTAAACTTAATATTTATAAAAGATTGAGATTCCCGTCACGCCCCAGCGGCAAGGTCTTCATTCTTAATGAGTATAAAAATTCTCAGTAAATTTAATTTTGGTATTTCAGGACACGAACTAGACCGCCTGCTGCTCGGATAGTGAATTATAGAGAGAAATAATCAATAATTACAACACCATTGATTAACTACAGGCAGACAGGAATTCAGGAAAACAGGGGCAGGCGCAAGACGTTTACATTGAAGGTTGGGCTAAATTTATTGATTGAATGAGCCGCCATTACATGGCTTGTGGGTTCGCTGCATTTTACCCAGGGGTTCAGATGCGTTGCATCCCTCACCCCTGGCTACTCCAAGATAGTGTCATTTCATGACGAGCGGGTTCTGGGCCTTGCCGGCCCATCACCCTTGACTAAAAAGCCAGCGTTTAT